>JANOUH010000297.1:0-27313 GCA_031416795.1 Cytophagales bacterium
GTCTTACCGAACGTTCCTTAGAAGGCTTATGGTGCTTTGTTTGAACCTTAACTTGTTCTTCGGGTAAACTCTGATCGCCCAATGTAGTTTGAGCAACCGAGAGTGATGGGGAGCAAATAGCCAATAGACAGACAGAAAAAAAAAGACATAATTTTTGCATAGCGATGGTAGAACGCTAACACATACAAGATTATTTTAAAGGATACTCGTTTATATCGATCATCAAGTGTAGTCTGTGGCACTATCGTTATATACAAACTAATTTAAGTATTTTTTGATGACCGGATACAATACGTCATACATTTGAGTTTTGGCCCGTTCATCAGTAAATGCACCTGATGTTATTTTTCTTACAATACCACCTTTGTCAGCAACTATATTCGTTGGCCAGCCGAATATATCAACACAAAATGATTCTGCTATTTCATTAGCAGAGGCCACGATATTAAAATTAAATAATCTTTTCTCCAGGAAACTAGCCAGCTCGTCAACGTCATCTCTCGCAAAAGCAATAAAAACAACATCGCTCCCCTTAAATTCTTCTACCAGTTTATTAAGTGCTGGCATTTCTGCAATGCAAGGTGCGCAGGAAGTGAACCAAAAGTTAATGATGACCACTTTGCCTTTTAATTTCTCAAGCGAAATTGATTCTCCTTTAATGGTCTTGACTGTAAAGTCCGGGGCTTTGCAGCCTAATAAGCTTTCTTTAACCATCGTGTTGCGCTCTGGAAATTTTACTCCTGAGTTTTCCAGTTGCGCCAGGCGCATAAAGGCATCGCTAAAACATCCTTGACAAAAGGCAGATGTGAGTGGATAAAAATTTAGCAAAATCAGCAAACAGTACTTATTCATTTCCTGACATTTTACACTTGAATTTATTAAAAAGAATCGATAGCAAGTTATCAATTCACACTTTAACGTGTTTCCCTCAGCGCTTGGTATCCGGATAATGACATAGTTCTCACCTTCGTTCGGATGAAAATAACACAATATATCCTAGGTGCTGATCGACCGTCCTCAGCTAAACACAGAACGGTTTTAAATCAAATCTGAAACCCCTTAATCTTCTTATACAACGACAACGCATGCCTATCCGTCATACCCGAAACAAAATCAATCACCTCACGCAAGTGCAAATAGGTGTCGTCTGGATTGGATTGAATCACTTGCAACGTTTCAGGTGGCAGTAAGCGCATCAGGTTCGTATATTTCTTTGCCTGATTATTTTTAATGGCTTGCTCTGCCGCTTTTGTAAATTCTCCGAGCAGACCAGGTAATACTTCAAAACCTGCTGATTCAATTTCTACCACATGCCGGGCACGATAAATCTTTTCCACGGATATACTAATGATCTGCTTCAACTCATTTTTATATGAACCCAGATCAGTGAGGGCCTGATCAAATTTACCCGCTAAGATGTCGGCTTCATGTTGCAAAAAAACATCGACTGCATCATTAATCAATTTACCTATGGCCATGGCGCGCAACACTCCGATTTTCTCGTCTGCACTTTTTATACGGGCTGCCTTTTCGGGATTAAAATCTTCGCGTAGAATATTCGCCAGCAATTGAATGGTTTCTTCCAATGAGATGAGACCTAATCGGCAACCATCTTCCAGATCAATAATATTATAGCAAATGTCATCGGCTGCTTCCACCAAAAATGCAAGCGGGTGACGGCACCATGCCTGTTCATTTTGTTTTAGTAAACCTAGCTGAGTAGCAGTTTCTTCAAAAAGAACGTGTTCGGTTTGAAAGAACCCAAACTTCTTCTGACTCTTTCTGGATTTATCCCTTCCATCAAAACTGGACGGACATGGATACTTGGTAAATGCTCCCAACGTTGCAGCCGTAAGTCGAAGTCCCTGATATTGACTTTTATTTAAAATACGAAAGCCTTGTGCATTGCCCTCGAAGGATGTGAGATCGGCCCACTCTATCTCAGAGAAAAAAGGTTTGTATTGCTGCCCTTCATGATGTTTGAAAAAATCACTCAATCCTTCTTCACCAGAATGACCAAATGGTGGATTGCCAAGATCATGAGCAAGAGATGCAGAGGCCACGATAGTTCCGAAGTCGTGTGAGGTGTAATTATTTTTTAAATCAGCATGTCGCTCAATAATTACTTCGCCAACGCGTCTGCCCAACGACCGGCCTACACTGGAAACTTCCAGGCTGTGCGTAAGTCGTGTGTGAACGAAATCATGCTCAGGCAGTGGATGCACTTGCGTTTTATCCTGCAGCCTACGAAAAGGATGTGAGAAAATAATGCGATCAAAATCCTGTTCAAACGCACTGCGTGTAGACTCTTGCGAATCGGCACGCTGATGTAAGCGCCTGGTAGAAAGAAGGGAGTTCCAATTCATAGTTTATTACTCTTTCAATACTAAATCAATACACATCACAGCCGCCATAATCAACATGCGCAATGGATTATCGGCCGGCACTTGCGGATTGATTTGTAACATGTAATTGTCGGCTGACGTAAATAACTCTTTACCCAAACCATTCCACTTTTTAGTAACCGTGGCAAACTCTTTTCCATCGTTGGAGACAAACTTAAAGTCCCAGCTTGTCCATGATCCTTTTAGCGTACATAATACGCGATCACTGGTGTCCAACACTTCAAATTTCCCTCCGATACTAAAAAATTTTTGTTTGAATTTTCCGATCAACCGATTTTGTTCATCGAGCACTTCTACAGTAGAAAGAATCCATGAGACATCTCTTCTTACGGTAAGAATTGTTTGACCCGAAGTAGTTTTAATCTCCATGTTGAATGGAGTCATTCTTTTGTATTCAGAAAAGCGAAACATTTTTGTAAAGAACCCGAGATTTTCTTCGCGGCACTCCAAGATCAATCCGCTTGTTTCAGGGTCAAACACATCAAAGCTGTTCGCTGCTTTGAATATTTTGACATGCTCTTTAATCAAATAAAGGTTTTTGTTTAGTGCCGGGTGCATATAATGTTAGGGGATCTTGTTTAAAAAGGTGTGCTAAAATACGGTAAAGTTCAGGCTGCTCCTGATGAAAAGGCTGTGTTCTTTCAAAAAAATTTTCTACGGCTACAGCAAAAAATTCTTCGATGTTTTCGAAAGCATACTTTCTGAAAAAATGTTTTTCGTTGGCACTCAGGTTTGCCATTTCGTTTTCGGCATACCTTTCAAATTGTTCTACCCAATGCGGGTCTAATACTTTATACTGATGACCAACGAGTTTGTGCTCCAGCCAAAGCGCATGAGCAAATTCGTGGAGCAGCAAGTTAATTCCATCATCGGGCACTTTCATTCCTTCGGCAACCCCTCGCCAGCTAAAGGCAATGATGCGAAAGCCCGGGTTTACTTCCCCTTTGTGTCTTTTCCTGGTGATGCGCGAACTATAATAGTCGGGATATACGATGATTCTTGTGAAATACGTAAGTCCCTGATTAGGCAAAAACAAAAGGAGTTGCGCTGCCGCACACGAGATGATGGCTTTCATGGCCCGTGTCAACTTAATATTTTCGCGGGGCACGAATTCGAAATATTCATAATGATCGCGTGCCAGGCGGAGAAATTTCATCTTCAACGACCATGGCAAAGATGTGTAGTATGCATATCTGTGATTGAGGAAGCGATGAAAGATGGGGCCATAATAAAAACGAAAGCGCAGCTCCTGGTAACTTACGTATAGAAGCCGCGCTGCAGCTGCCAGTAGAGCAGCGAACATTTATATTTTCTTTAATAATTCTGCCATCGAAACTGAGTCCTGAATGATTGACTTTACTTCACTGATGGCTACACGTTCTTGTTTCATGGTGTCGCGATCGCGAATAGTAACAGTATTGTCTTGCAATGTCTGGTGATCGATCGTGATGCAATACGGAGTACCGATGGCATCTTGTCTGCGATAGCGTTTTCCAATAGCATCTTTCTCTTCATAGAAGCAACGGAAATCAAACTTTAATGAATTCATGATTTCATGTGCCTTCTCAGGAAGTCCGTCTTTCTTCATCAAAGGAAGGATGGCTACTTTGTTAGGAGCCAATGCCGCAGGGATACGAAGCACAACACGCTCACTGCCATCTTCCAACTTTTCCTCTTGGTATGACGAAGCTAACACAGAAAGGAACATACGATCCAGGCCCACAGAAGTTTCCACTACATACGGAATATAGTTTTGATTATCCTCTGAATCGAAGTATTGTAATTTCTTGCCAGAGAATTTTTCATGACTCTTCAAATCGAAATCGGTGCGCGAGTGAATTCCTTCCAGTTCTCTGAAGCCCATCGGGAAGTTGAACTGAATATCACACGCAGCGTTCGCATAATGAGCAAGGTTCAGGTGATCATGGTAACGATAATTGTTGTCTCCAAGCCCGAGGGTTTTGTGCCATCTTAATCTTTTCTCTTTCCAGTACTCATACCACTTCATCTCTTCACCCGGCTTCACAAAAAACTGCATCTCCATTTGTTCAAACTCGCGCATGCGGAAGATGAACTGACGGGCCACAATTTCATTTCTGAATGCCTTACCTATTTGCGCAATTCCAAAAGGAATTTTCATCCGGCCGGTTTTTTGCACATTCAAAAAGTTTACAAAAATACCTTGGGCAGTTTCAGGGCGCAGATAGATTTTATTGGTGTCTTCCGCTAATGAACCCATCTCAGTAGAGAACATCAGGTTGAACTGTCGAACTTCCGTCCAGTTTTTTGTGCCTGATATAGGATCAGCGATTTCAAGATCATCGATCAACTGCTTTAGAGCGGCCATATCGCCATTGCCCAACGAAGTCTTCATGCGCTCATTAATCTCATCGATTTTCTGTTGATACTCCACCACTCTTTGGTTAGTGCTCAAAAACATGGTGCGATCAAAATTCTCAAAGCGCTTGGCAGCCTTCTCCACTTCTTTCTCAATTTTCTCTTCCAGCTTTTCGATAACTCCCTCAATCAACTGGTCGGCACGATACCGTTTTTTAGAATCCTTGTTATCGATCATGGGGTCGTTGAATGCATCCACGTGACCGGATGCCTTCCAGGTGGTTGGGTGCATAAAAATAGCCGCATCAATACCTACGATATTGTCATGCAGCAGCGTCATAAACTTCCACCAATATTCTTTGATGTTGTTTTTGAGTTCTGATCCGTTTTGTCCGTAATCATAGACTGCGCTAAGGCCGTCATAAATTTCACTGGATGGAAAAATAAACCCATACTCCTTGGAATGGGATATTACATTTTTAAAAAGATTGTCTTCCTGATTCGCCATAAGCGGCAAAGATAGAAATTAAGTGTTAGCGCAAGGCAAAGGACAGTACCAAAATTACTATCCCTCCATAGGAATGGTAACTGTAAACAGAGAACCTTTCCCCAAAGTAGACTGGTGGCTGATCGTTCCGTTCATTTTTTCAAGGGTCTCTTTAACAATATATAAACCCAGCCCAGATCCGGAGGCCTTTTCCGAAGCCCGGTAAAACATATTGAAAATTTTATCCTGATGATCTTCCGCTATGCCATCACCATTGTCTTCTACTGAAAAAGTGAATGAATTTGATGTGGCAGAAGCGGTAATCGTAATCACCGATTCGGCCTTATTGCGATCGGCATATTTTATTGAATTACTTAAAAGATTATTAAGAATTACCTGCAGCCGTGATGAGTCGGAGAGAACAAGTAATTCTCTATCTAACTCCAGATTGAATCGTGGATTAATATCCACATCGGTGTATTTTATGAGCTCAACTAATTCATAGATGAGATCATACATGTTCACTTTTTCCCTGGCTGTAGGTACGCGCGAGTTGCGTGAGTAGTCGATAATGTCATGGATAAGTTTATCCATAACCATGACCCGGCTCTTCATCAATTTCAGATATTCTTCACCGCCTGCAGTATCCCGGTTCGATAATTCAATCAAACCCGCAATAGAACTTAAGGGAGATCGCAAATCATGCGATGCACTATACACAAACCGATCAAGTTCCTGATTAGCTTTTATCAGCTCATTATTCTTTTCAACAAGAGTTTTTTCTGAACGAGTAACCATACGATCGAAAAAAATAATGATGAGTAAGGCAATGATCAGAACAATTGTAAAATTGACGATCAGATAAAAATGCGCCTGAGCCGCGTTAAATTCCGCTGGTTTAAAAATAGCGGTCACAAAAAGGGCAAAGCTGAGGATGGTGAAACCAATGCCTATCCAGCGTTCTTTGAAACCGAATACAGCCAAGGCACCCAGGCTGGAAGGAATAAAATATAAATAGGACCCTGTTTGAATAGGATCCGAATCAATACTTGAAAAGTAAAATGCAAATGCATTACATCGGATCAGGTGTAAAAATATGGCTATGTTCACTTTCTTCCACCGCAGGAGCAGAAGACAAAAAAGGGCGATCAAAAACCCAGCAAAAAGAGATGCAGGTTCTCCTTCCGGATTAAATAGATTGACGATGAAGAAAAAGAAATCAATACCGATATAAATAACTATGAGGTAGGCCCCAAGAGTAATTTTTCTCTTCTGACTTTCTGTTTCAACAACATTAGATCCCAGAATAAATCGCTGGAACTTCATTATTCTCTTTATTTTGTAATGGGCCCTTCTTCCAGTAAAATAAAGTAAAAGATATAACAAGATTATGCCTAAACAGATCAATCCATTTATTATTTTTCAATCTGATGAATACTTCGTTCAAAGTAATTGGCTTAGCAGTTTCCTTTTCGCCTACCACGCAGGCTATGGTAATGGAGGCCTCGCGACTGGTGAATTGGTTTCAATCTGATTTGGTTTTAATCCACGTTGGTAAAAAAGAGTCAGAGAAAACCGAGGCTCTTCAGAAACTGATTGATAATTCCGGGCTTGATAAGGCCAGAATTAAAGTGTTTTGGGTAGAAGGAGAACCTGCGGAACAAATACTAAAAGTATGCAATCAGGAAATGGTTGACCTTCTGGTTGCGGGTGCACTAAGGAAAGAAAACCTGGTCAATCACTACCTGGGCACCGTGGCACGCAAAATTATGCGCAAAGCCAAGTGTTCTATTTGGATGATCACCGATCCATCACTGGATCTTTTGCCTCTGAAAAATTTTGTTGCAGATGCTGAAGATAGCCCGAACATAAATAGCTTATTAAGCATTGCCTGTTTTCTGGCAAGTAAAGAACAAGGAACCTTATTGCATGTGGTGCGTGAATTAAAACTATTGGGACTAGCCCTTGCCGCTCGCGAACAATGTACGGAAGCAGAGTATGACGAGTTGCAGCAAAACATGCTACGTGAAGAAACAACGCTGATACAAAAAGAACTAGAGCACATTCCTCATCAGGATCTGAACATAAATATTAAACTACTTTCAGGAAAGTCGGGCTTTGAACTGACTCAATTTGCGAAACTGGAAGAAGCGGATCTACTCATCATTAATGCTTCACAAAGAAAATTCTCACTCTTCGATCGTGTATTCACCCACGATCAGGAATATATATTCTCTGACCTACCGTGTAATTTGTTAATCATAAATCAAAATAAGAAAAATGGGTAGGCTGGCACACGATACCGTAGTACAACTACTCATTCAATTAAGTGTCATGCTTTTGTTGGGTAGATTGTTTGCTGAAGTGGCACGAAGATTAAAGCAACCTGCGGTAATCGGAGAAATTCTGGCCGGCATTATTATTGGCCCAACCGTGCTCGGTTTGGTACAACCCGATTGGTTTAATTTTCTTTTTCCTGTGGGAGATGTATCCGGAGTAGTGCTTGCCGGTCTGGTACAGGTTGCTGTGGTTATGTTATTATTTATTGCCGGCCTTGAAGTGGACCTTCACATTGTGCTCCAGCAGGGCAAGCAATCCATCCTCACCAGTATGTTGGGATTAGTTATTCCTTTCATGTTTGGCTTTACGTTCCCTTACTTCTTTCCGGAATTTTTTGGCATTGCCGATGGCCAGGAACACCTTGTCTTCGCGCTTTTCATGGGTACTGCCATGGCGATATCGGCATTGCCAGTGATCGTGCGCATACTCATGGATTTAAATCTCTTTAAATCACGAATGGGTTTGTTGGTTGTTGCTTCTGCGATGATTGATGATGTAATAGGCTGGTTAATCTTTTCCGTTTTGATAAGCATGATCAGTAAAGATAATCATATGCCATTTATTAGCACATTATTACTTACTGTTGGGTTTGCTGCCATCATGCTCACCTTAGGCCGCGGACTTTTGAATCGAATACTCCCATGGATAAATAAGAACATGGCCTGGCCTGGCGGAGTGCTTTCACTTTCGCTTTCACTGTGTTTCATGGGTGCCGCATTTACAGAGTATATTGGCATTCATGCCATATTCGGAGCATTTATTGTTGGGGTTTCATTAGGTGATTCAAAACATTTTTCTGAAAGAGCAAAGGAGATTGTTCATCAATTCATCAATAACATCTTTGCTCCATTATTTTTTGTTTCCATTGGATTGAGGGTAAACTTCGCTACAAACTTCGATCTTCTACTTACACTCATCATCATCGTCATTGCGTTTGCCGGAAAAATTATTGGCAGTGGCCTGGGCACTAAACTTGGTGGCTTCACCTGGCGCGAATCACTAGCCGCAGCATTCGGTATGAATGCACGTGGCGCGATGGAAATTATTTTAGGATTGGTGGCCCTTGAAAATGGATTGATCAACGAGAAAGTTTTTGTTTCGCTGGTGATCATGGCGCTCGTCACCAGTATGAGCAGTGGCCCGCTGATGAAGTGGATGTTAAGAATAAAACCTAAGCAATCGCTGCCTTCAGAAAATCATTAAGAGGCTTCAAGACTTTCGCTACTTCAGCGGACTTCTTGGCAAATTTTTTGTCCAGCACTTCTTTGTCAGGGAAATTATGAGATACGATATAACTCTTGTGTTTGAGTAAGTCGATGAGAGGATGATCTTTTGGATATCCTTTGGGAGCGGTTTTTAGTTTATCGAAATCTCCCAACGCTGGAAATAGTTTTTTGAATTTTTTGTCATTTAGTATTTTCAAAAAATCTTTTGTGCTATAGTCTATCTCTTGGCGAATCTTGGCAAGATTTTCTGCGTCTGGCATATACAATCCGCCAGCGATAAAACTTTTTCCCGGCTCAATATGAATGTAATATCCTGGCTCCTGGTCCATCTTGCCATGTTCTGAAAAACCGGCACCCATGTTTACTTTATATGGTCGCTTGTCTTTGCTGAAGCGCACATCGCGATAAATGCGAAAACCTTGCTTGCGCGGATTTAATCCGGACAGGCTTTCATCAAATAGGAGTAGCTCTTGGTGGAGTGCTTCAAGGAAATCTTCGAAGGTCAATTTCGCTTCGAGGTATTTTGACTTATTCTTTTCAAACCACTCGCGGTTATTATTTTTCGCGATGGTTTTGAGAAATCTGATGATCACATTGCTATCCATAGCTTCAGAAATTTAGTCAACTTTTTCATTGTTTTCTATCCACTAAAGATATTCAACGATTGTTTCAAGCCCAATGCCTCTGGAGGCTTTTACAAGAATGGTAGAATCTGATATGGGCTTTGCTTTAAGTTCTGCCATGAGCAAATCTTTATTCTCAAAGTAATGTGCTTCCGGAAAAGATGCCTTGGCCGATTTCATCAACTGACCACAGAGATAGGCGCGATCAAATTTCTTTTCTTTCAGCAATTCACCAATTCGATTGTGTTCTCTCTCAGCTTCTTCTTCCAACTCATACATATCACCAAGAATAACTACTTTCTTTGGCGCCTGCATGGACGCGAGATTTAAAATAGCGGCTTCCATAGAACTTGGATTGGCATTGTATGCATCGAGGATGATGGTGTTGCTATTCTTTTTAACAATCTGTGAGCGCATGTTGCCAGGCACGTATTCAGCAATAGCGCGGTTAGCGTCTTTAGCATCTACAGCAAAGAATTTTCCGATACATAATGCTGCTGCGATATTTTCAAAGTTGTATGAACCCATCAATTGAGTTTGAACCACTTCACCATTCTCGGCTTTAAATTTTATAAACGGATCGGCATCAATTAACTCAGCATGATAATAATCGCCAGCCGAGGGATAGAAATAGGGTTTCTTAAATCGTTTAGCCATGTTAGCCAAAATCGGATTCTGCGAATTGATAAACACGGTTCCTTCGTGCGTGATCAAATGCTGATATAACTCCGACTTGCCACGAATAATATTTTCAAAGCCACCAAACGTTCCAATGTGAGCTTTGCCAATGTTGGTGATGAATCCATGCGTAGGATTGGCAATTGAACTTAACAACGCAATTTCACCAAGATGATTAGCACCCATTTCCACCACGGCTATTTCATAGGATGAATCGATGGACAATAGCGTTAGCGGAACTCCTATATGGTTGTTAAGATTTCCCTTCGTGGCATAGCTCTTGAATTTTTTACGGAGCACGGCATTCACCAATTCTTTGCTGGTTGTTTTACCATTGGATCCCGTAAGGCCGATAACTGGAATGGTAAGTTTTGATCGGTGATATTTTGCTAAAGCCTGCAAAGTCTCCAGGGTATCCCCGACCAGAATACATCGATCATCTGATGCATAGTTCGAATCATCGATGACCGCATAGCTGGCACCTTTTTCCAATGCCTGTGCCGCAAATTCATTAGCATTAAATTTATCTCCGCGCAAAGCGAAAAAAATTGAGCCAGGAGCAATCTGTCGGGTGTCCGTGGAAACCTTTCCAGATTCCTTAAATCTTTCGTATAGCTTTTCTATCTGCATAACCATATATACCCAAAGGTAAAGTATCTTGCCGGCAAAATAACACGTGGGCCTGAGTCACCGTTATATGTGTGTGAATATTTTTCAATGAAATTTTTATACTCCATCCTGTTTGTTCTTATCGCATTCTTCGCGCAGGCGCAGTTTACCTATGAATTTAATCAGGATATTGAGGTAGAGGTGGATGGAAAACGAATAACACTTCCCTGGGCAGGAGGACTAAACTCCGTTCAGGTAAATACGATGGATTTAAATGGCGACACAAAGCAGGACCTGGTTTTGTTTGATCGCATGGCCAATAAGCTCATTACATTTCTTAACCAGAACAACCAGTTTGTATTTGCTCCGGAGTATGAAGCACTTTTTCCCGCTGAAGTAACCCAATGGATTTTACTGCGAGATTTTAACTGCGATGGTAAAAAAGATATTTTCACCAGCGACCCGTTTGGCATGGTGGTGTTTGTCAACATCACCAAGCCTGGTGAAAAACTGAAATGGAGATCTTTTAATCCGGGGTTCCCCCTTCTTACCAAAGGGTTTACCAGTAACATCAACTTAAAAGTAAACGAATCTGATATTCCTTCCATTGATGATGTGGATGGCGATGGCGATCTGGATATTCTAAATGTTCGGTTTGTTGGAATTGGAACGGTAGAGTGGCACAAAAATCTGAGCAAAGAAAGAACAGGCACTTGCGACTCACTTCAGCTGGAACGGGTAACACAAAACTTTGGAAATTTTGAAGAATGTCATTGCGGAGTATTTGCCTTTGGAAAAACGTGTGCCCAACTAAGCGGAGGCAGAACACAACATGCCGGTGGTAAAGCGTTGCTTTCAATAGACCTGGACAATGACGGAGACAAAGAAATTCTTTTTTCAGAAGAAAATTGCTCGCGGGCTTATATGCTGGAAAACAAAGGCACTAAAGATGATGCTCTTATGACCACTGCCGTTATTTATCCGAGTTCGAACCCGATCGCTTTTATAAATTTACCGGCCACGTATGCCGAAGATGTTGATCTGGATGGTTTGAAAGACTTGATTGCCTCGCCCAATTTATATACACGTAATTTTTTGAGTGTTGACTTTAAAAACTCGATGTGGTTTTATAAAAACACAGGCACGAGTCAATTGCCACAGTTTACTTTTCAAAAGAAAGATTTTTTGCAGGGAGATATGATTGATGTCGGTGACTATGCGGTGCCAGCCATGACTGATGCTGATGGCGATGGTGATCACGATTTGTTTATCAGTAATTATATAGATTCAAACTACGCAAGCGCAATTACTTTTTTTGAAAATATCGGGACGGTCACTCAGCCAAAATTCAAATTCATTACTTCGGATTATCTTGATCTTTCTCTCGCTAATTATTATAATCTAAAACTTCAATTTGCTGATCTTAATGGAGATGGCACGCAGGATCTCGTATTTACAGGCACAAATGCAAAAAATAATTATACAGAATTGCTATTTGCCCCTAACCGCAGTGCCATTAGTCTGGACTTTTCAGGGCAAACATTACAATCCACCAATTTCAGCATTGAACAAAGCGAGAATATTCTGGCAGTTGATATCAATCAAGATGGTCTTACGGATTTACTCGTTGGAAAAAGCGATGGTGCCATTGAATTCTGGAAGAATCAAGGTCCCTCAGGTGAATTCAATTACACGCTGGAAGATGGAAGTTATAATGGTCTTGGCTCCAGCATTGAAAGACAAAGCCCCGCGATGGCAACAGGAGATCTTGATGCTGATGGAAGAGGTGATCTTATCGTGGCAAATCAAAAAGGATTCCTTTCTATCTATGGAGACTTTCGAGCACAAAACCCCAATGTGGAACCGGTAAAAAATTTGATTTATAATCCGCAGACTGAAAATTACGAAGCAAAAAACCTGGGCGGAAGAGGCTGGCCTATAGTCGCCAATTTATTTAACACGGATAAGCCATCCATTATGATAGGTAACACACTTGGGGGCATACATATTTTAAAAAATGATGGAGGCAAAGATCTTCCTGAGGAACCGGTCATTGATCTTTTTCCTAATCCTGTGACGAAACAGGGAGAATTTAAAATTAAGGCGGATCGAAATGTAATTGTTCAGTTTTACACCGTGCTGGGTCAAAAAATTTCTGAGCCTTATTTTATTCCAGCCTATCAGGAATATCCAATTGTCATTTCAGGATTACCACCTGGAATCTATATTGCGCGCTTTTCCGCCAACGGAAAAACAGTGAGTAAAAAATTTATTGTTCAATAATCCTTTCCAGCATGAGTTCATACGCGGTAATATTTGACATGGATGGTGTAATCATTGACAGTAATCCATTTCATAAAATTTCACTTCGTCAGTTTTGCGAAAAGTATGGCTATCATTTATCCGATCAGGAATTGATCAATAAAATTTATGGCCGCACCAACAAGGAATGGATCGCCAATTTGTTTGGAGCACTCTCAAAAGAGGAACTGGCGCGCTATGGGGAAGAAAAAGAGGCCTTGTTTCGTGAGATCTATAAAAATGATATCAGCGCATTAAAGGGACTACCTGAATTTTTGAAAGGTCTGAAAGAAATAAACATTCCTGTTGCCATTGGCACTTCAGCCCCACGAAGCAATGTTGACTTTGTACTTTCACATACAGGACTGGAAAGCTACTTCTCCACTATTTTAGATGAATCGGATGTTGAACAGGGTAAGCCTAATCCTGAGATCTACCTGAAAGTAGCTGCCAGACTAGGCTATGAACCAAGCCGCTGCATAGTGTTTGAAGATTCTTTGTCTGGGGTTGAGTCAGCACGCAGGGCGGGAGCGAAGGTTGTAGGCGTAGCCACAACGCACTCATTCGAAGAACTCAATCATACTGATTTTGTAATCAGGGATTTTGCGGATTTGGATCCAGCTTCTCTCTTCTCAACTGTTTTTGAGGAGATTTAATCAGTTGATAAGATTATTGGCATAAGCATATTTGATCAGGCCAACAAGCGATGTCGTGTTTGTCTTTCTGAAAATATTTTTACGATGCGTTTCCACCGTGCGCTCGCTAATAAATAATTTCTCTGCGATTTGCTTATTGGAACATTCCTTGGCTATTAAATTTAACACCTGACGTTCACGCACCGAAAGCAGTTCCTCCGGTTGCCCATTGTTCATGTCGGCCAGTACCATGCGTGTGATTTCAGGACTCACGTATGGAAATCCATCCATGATTTGATGCAAGGCCGTTTTCAATTCCGTCTGCTGTATACTTTTTAGGAGGTAGCCATCAACGCCTTCTTTTAAAATTTGTTTTACCAACAGGCCTTCATCATGCATGCTTAAGATAACCCGTTTGACGGCAGGATATTTCTCTTTAACCACCATCGCCAATTCCAGACCGGTCAATCCAGGCAAACGGTAATCGGTTAGAAGAATATCCGGAACACGAAACTGCAAGAGACGGAGGGCCTCTTCAGAAGAACCCGCAGCACCAACAATCTCAAATTGTGGATCCTGATCGAAAAGAGATTTCAACCCATCCAATACGATACGATGATCATCCACAATAAGTAGCTTGATTGACTTTTCTTCCATTGCTTCTAAAAGTAAGTCTTCCAAAACAAATTATGCTTCAAGGATGGGCAAAAATTGTGAAGGAATATTTCCGGCTTTGTACACATTTGGGAAATGTCCCCAGTTGACGATTGCGATCAAGCTGATACTTGATAGAGATAAGATCAGTGCGGTGATGTTATTGTTGAATGGATTTATCTGAAAGTCATCAAAGACATAGGAGAGACCGAAAGCAACGATTACGCATGCGCAGGATGCGAGTAAAATATTTTGCAGATTGTTGCCACAAATATAGTAGGCCATACTCTTCTCTTTGAGGTGGAAATGTAAAACCCTTACGAATGTCACATACTGTGAAGATCTATTTTCATACTGATTGTTTGAATGGCGGTATTGATTACTGATGTGTACCTCAGGCTGATCGGCCGGTTTAATAATGGTGACAAATCTCTTTCTGGATTTCGTTAGCCTAACGGATATAATATTGGCATACGGTATCAGCGTTTCCCTTCCATCTGTGTTGAGTGATAGAGAGTATTCCCCCAATGTGACCGTGACCGGTTTTTCTGCAAGATTATTTTTAAAGGTATATTCCACACGATATCTTAAGGTTAAGTAAAAATACCTTCACGTTGAGTGATGGAGAATACCTATTTCATGGTATTTTTCATCCGTACCACCACGGATAGGAGGATCAGGCTGCCATAGAAATTTGTTGAGGCACTGAGATTATTAAAGTAGTGCCTTGTCGATCCTTTTGCGTATCAATTTCGATGGAGCCCTTTATCATGTGCAGTCGCGAATTAATATTCTTCCATCCATTCCCCTGACTTTCAAGAAGCGAATTCGGGTCGAAGCCCCTTCCATTATCTTCAATGGTAAGCACAAGCTCTTGTGGATGTTTTACCAGCTGAATCGAAATCTGATTTCCTCCGCTGTATTTGATCACATTGTTTACCCACTCCTGGCAAATGCGATATAAGGCTATGCGATGTTCTGCGAGCATATCATGATCAAGATCAAATGTTTGCACGGCTACTGACACGCAGCCTGCCCGATTAATACGCAATGCAAATTCTTTAAGGGCTTCTTCTAAGCCACTTTTCATGAGAACTTGCGGCATCAGGTTGAAGGCAATATTTCTGATCTCAATATTCATATCATTAAGTACCCCCAATGCATGACTTAATGCGTTGGCATCCACCTTTTCATTGGAGAGACTAAGTCTTAGAGCTGAAATCATTTGACCTAATCCATCATGCAAATCTGCCGCAAAACGTTTTCGCTCTTCTTCCTGCGATGCAATCACGGCCTTGAGTTGCCCCTCCCGTAAGGAAGCCCGCGTGGCTTGTAGCTCGGCTTGTTGCTTTAATGTGATTCTGTTCTTCCACAAAAAACCAAAGGCTAATATTCCGCCCAGTATTGCAACAAGCAAAATGATCGTTATGATGCTTTGATTTAAGCGGGCATCTTTCAGTTCATTCACTTGCTTTAACTGCAGAATTTGATTCTCCTTCTTCACGGTTTCATATTCCGTTTGCAGTTGTGCTATCTGGCGCGTTTTATCTTGCTGATAGATTGAATCTTTCACAAGCACGTATTCGCGAAACTCATGATAAGCCTTTTTAAAATCATTTTTTGATGCCTGAATCTCAGATAATGCCAACCTCGCCTCCATCACTTGCTGTAGCGCATTAATCTTTAAAGCTATACTCAGTGCTTCATATGCTTCTTGTTCTGACAATTGCAATAAGCCTTCTGATTGATAAATCTTTGACAGGTAGATCATGGCAAACGAGAGCTCTTTCTTGTTGTCATATTGTTTGTCCATCATTTTTGCTTTTAATAAATAGGTCTTGGCCTTTTCAGGATCTCCAAGCTTATCATAAGCCATCCCTGCGTTGCATAGCGAACTACCCAAAAATTGCTGAATGTTTTGCGACTCAAATTCTTTTGTGGCCATTAAGGAATACTGAAGCGCACTGTCATAGTTCGGTAAATAGTAGAATACAGAGCCCAGATTTGCATAGCATACGGCCACACCAAATTTATTATTCAATCGCTGATAGATGCCGAGGGCTTCATGATAGTATTCAATCACCTTTGCATATTCGCCCTGAGATTTTAGCACAATGGCCATGTTTACTAATACCATGGCTATTTTCCGTTCATCGTTTATCTTTTCATAAATCTTACGGGCCTCATGATAATAGTCGAGTGCTCTTTTATAGTTCCCCTGCTCATCGTGGATGATTCCTAAATTATTAAGTGTATTGGCCGTTTTTGATTCATCACCCATTTCTTTTCGGAATTCAAGGGCCTTAAGCTCAAACTCGAGTGCCAGAGCGTAATTACCCTGAGCCTCGTGGGTAATACCTATATTATGAAGGGCTTGCACTTCATCTTCACGGAATTCATTTTTCTGAGCTAGTTTAAGTGCTTTCATGCCGTATTGTCTGGCCGTGTCGGCATTAATAAACCGGTATTGCCAGCATAATTCAACCAGAGTTTTGGTAGAGTCCTCTGCAGATCGCACCGAACTTAATACCGTTTTGAGGCTATCAATGTTGTTGTTTTGGGCTGACAAAGACAAAACAGGCAGCCAAAAGAATAAAAACAGGATTTTTTTCATGACTCGTAAAATATTGATTTTTAGTCAACTGAGTAATTTTTTGGTGTAAAAACAGACAATACTTCAGCTTTTTCCTTGCTGGTCAATCAATTCATTCAGCTTTCTTTTCGGCAGGCTTGCATTATTAAGAGGCTTTTCCCGATATTTGCAATCCCTTTTTAAGAGGGGTTAAATCAATAAGCTTTATGGCAAGAGTTTGTCAAATCACAGGAAAGAGACCACAGGTAGGGAATAAGGTTTCACACGCGAACAACAAGACGAAGCGTAGGTTTTATCCTAATCTTCAGACTAAGCGTTTCTTCATTCCTGAAGAGAACAAGTGGATTACTATCAAGTTATCAACGAAAGCTCTCAAAACCATCAATTTGAAAGGAATTACAGCAGTGCTTAAGGAAGCACGCGAAAAAGGCACCCTTGCCATCTAATCTTTAAAAACCAGCTTTATGGCAAAGAAAGGAAACAGAATACAGGTAATTTTAGAGTGCACTGAGCACAAAACAACCGGCATGCCAGGCATGAGCCGTCATATTACCACTAAGAACAGGAAAAACACTACGGAGCGAATTGAGCTTAAGAAGTACAATCCGATCCTTAAAAAATATACCCTTCACAAAGAAATTAAGTAATCATGGCAAAGAAAGTTGTTGCATCGCTTAAGAAAACTGACAGTAAGAGCTACGCTAAAGTCATCCGCGCTGTGAAATCTGAGAAAACAGGCGCTTATGTTTTCAAGTCAGAGATTGTGGTATCTGATCTCGTAAAAGAGACCCTCGCTAAGAAGTAATTCGAAAGAATTTATATAATCAAAGAGTCCCCGATGTGGGACTTTTTTATTTCTCTTACTTTTACAGACACTTTTGAGCATTCAACTATGTCATTGTTTTCCGATTTATTTTCAAAAGAGAAAAAAGAAAGCCTCGACCAAGGGCTTCAAAAGTCGAAAGAAAGTTTTTTCGGAAAACTAACTAAGGCTATTGCCGGAAAATCTACTGTTGATGATGACGTCCTTGATCAATTAGAAGAAATCCTCATCTCTTCCGATGTTGGCGTTGAAACCACAGTGAAAATTATCGGACGCATTCAGGAAAGAGTAGCGCGCGACAAATACCTCGGCACCTCTGAGTTGGATCGTATCCTGCGTGAAGAAATTGCCTCCTTATTATCTGAAAATAACTCTACTGACCAAGCCGATTTTGATGTGCCTGCCGGTGTTAAGCCCTATGTGCTGATGGTGGTTGGCGTAAACGGTGTTGGTAAAACCACAACCATTGGAAAACTGGCAGCACAGTATAAGAAAAAAGGAAAATCAGTACTCCTGGGAGCTGGCGATACCTTCAGGGCTGCAGCGGTAGAGCAACTTAAGCTTTGGGGAGCTCGCATTGGTGTACCTGTGGTGGAGAAAGGTATGAACACAGATCCCTCGGCTGTGGCTTTTGATACGCTTAAGCAAGGTGTTGAGATGGGTGTTGATGTGATCATTATTGACACGGCTGGCCGATTGCACACTAAAATAAATTTGATGGCCGAGCTATCTAAAATAAAAAGGGTGATGGAAAAAGTAATCCCTGATGCTCCTCACGATGTGATGCTTGTGTTAGACGGAAGCACAGGACAAAATGCCGTTATCCAAGCTCGTGAATTTACAAAAGCAACTGATGTGACTTGCCTGGCGATCACCAAATTAGACGGCACCGCCAAAGGCGGAGTAGTGATCGGAATTTCGGATGAATTTAAAATCCCTGTAAAATATATTGGTGTAGGCGAAAAGGTGGACGACCTGCAGGTATTTAACAAAATGGAATTTGTGAATTCACTCTTTCAGCAAAGATGATTTTCAAGCCATCTAAGAGTCAACTTTGGTGTTAAAATAGAATTGCGACTCATTCTCTGAAGACTAATCTAAAAGAATTAGATACCTTCATTGAAAGAAAAAATGATAGTGCAATTTTCAATCAGGTATCTAACGCTCGCGTGTCTAACCTTTTCGGTGCTGAGTGTTTCCTCCATTAGCTCCATAGCCCAGATTAGTGGGCTAATTACTGACAACAAATCCGGTAAACCTTTGGGAGGTGTTGAGGTGTTTGTAAATAAAACAATCTTACATACACAAAGCGATGAATTGGGGCAGTTCCGGTTAGAGGAAGTTCCTACCGGGTTTCATGAAATAGTCCTTTATAGAAAAGGATACGCCCTGTACCAGTCTTCCATGAAAGTGCAACCTGACCGTGCTTACAATCTGAACTTATCACTGATAGCTTCCAAAAAGAAGAAGGGTACGAGGCTAACAGAAGAAGAAAAGGTAATGCTGAAAGATAAGTTTAGCCCCGCAAGCAACGCTAGTTTACTCGCCACTTTAAATACCAACGACTTTGAAGCTACCGAGGAAGATGGGAAGCGCATCCTGACGGCAAAGGCTCCTTTAATAATTGAAAATGAAATCACCGGTTATCGGATATTCTTTTATATGATGGGCTTGCCATTACCTGATCTCTCTCTTGCCCCTGTAAAATATGAATTATTGCCATCAGCAGGCATCCAGCAAAATATTGACTGGGAAAAAAATCGAAAAAAATATTTTCTTGGATCACCACGCCACTGGCTGATGGCGATGAGTGCTGATAAACTGGTGGAAGAAGGATACTCCATACAGGATGAAAAGAGAAATAATATTGAAGCGAAATCACTAATCTCGGTCTCTTCATTAGCCGGCTACTCTACGCTCACCATTGCACAACCACTGACGGTCATTTACAAAAATGACGGTACTATGGAAACCAGCAAGGTTATAGCTGATATTCCTGTAGACGTAAATAGGGAAGGACTTCTCATCAATTCAAAAGCGCTAGTAGTAACAGGTGACATGGCGAAGAAATTAGGTGATGAGTTGCCTTTTGATTTCCAACCAATAGCTGGAGACGTGGAGATTGTTTACTCTCAAACCATAGAACAGTTTTACGAAAAAGTATACGTTCACACCGACAAACCCTATTACTATCCTGGCGAGCCAATATGGTTTAAAGGATACATTAATTATAAAGAACCTGCCTGGCGCGATTCGCTAAGTAAAGTGATGTATGTGGAGCTCATCAATCCTGACAAGAAAATTACCTTAACAAAAATATTGAAAATTGACAGTGGTTTTTTTAGCAATGATTTTATTTTGTCGGATTCATTAAAGGCTGGCAATTACTACTTGCGGGCATATACCAATCTAAACAGAAACTTTGGAGACTCTGCTCTCTTTTTAAAACAGATACCTATTCTCAGCATTACTGACAAGGTAGACAGGGAACAAGAAAATATGGCCGAGTCAGTCAGTAGCTTTCTCACTATTTCGCATAACAAAGAAAAATACAATACTCGAGAGAAAATTACACTAACAATCCAAGTGAAAGATAAGCAAGGAAAGCCGCTGGCATCAAATCTATCCATGACGATAACAGATGTCGTTCAGGTGGTGCCCATTACCGAACAGGAAACGATATTGAATGGATTCCCCTTTGAAAAAAATAATACAAGCAAGGTCATAGACTTAAAATATCCGGTAGAATATGGAGTTGGTTTTACAGGCAGATTCAAGAACGACAATGATAAACCGGAGAAAGCCACACTCACCATACTTCAGATGAAGCCCCGCACGATGATGATGGCTACTACTGATGAGAAGGGCATTTTTTCATTGACCGGATTAGATTTTTATGATACAGCTACATTTTCGTTCAAAGCTGACAAAGCGAGGGATAATCCCTATGGTAAGGTAGAATTGATGCCTCGCGAGGTACCACCAATGGACTTCGAGGAAAGCAAACACAGCATTAGTGTTCAAAATACCCAATCACAACAACGGATTATTTCTGAGTATGAAGTGCCAAAAGGTGTACGATTGCTGGAAGGAGTAGAAGTAAAGGCGAGAAGAATTGAAGAGCAGTATGAAAAGGATTATCGAGTAAAAAGACCTTACGGGAAACCAGATTATGTATTAAAGGAAAAGGATATTAATACAGGTTATGGGAATCTTTTATTTTCAATCCAAGGTAAATTCCCAGGATTAATCGTCCGTGAAACGGAAATCGGTTGGGTAGTTTACACACAAAGAGGCGCTGGAAGTTCATACGCAAATAAAAAGGAAGTGACAGTAATGATCAATGATGTGCCAGTTGGAGGAAGTCCAGCGCAAATCATTTCAAGTATTAACCCTCAAACCGTGGAGGCGATAGAATTTACTAATAGAATTAATGTTCTTTATGGATCATCAAGCGGTTTTGGTGTACTTTCTATTTACACTAAGCAAGGAGCAACAGAAGAAGATATTAGAGTTGCTCCAAATTTTCAGACGATTAACACACAAGGATACTTTTCCGCAAGAAACTATAAATTTCCAGATTACGAGAGTAAAGAAACAGACGTTACTAAAGCCGACTACCGCTCCACCATTTATTGGAACCCAGAAGTTGTAACCGATGCCAAAACAGGTACTGCTTCTATTTCTTTTTTTGCTTCAGACCTGCAAGGCAAATATCGGATCGTGGCAGAAGGGATTACGCAGAATGGTGAGCCAATTCGGGGTGTGTATTTTTTAGAAGTAGATAATAATTAAGCCTGTTTCATGGCTTATCTCTAGACTAAAAGATGAAATGAGATCCACATTACTACTTTCATATCTATTGATCTTGCTAGCAACAGCATGCGTAGATAGGATTACGTTTGATTTTGAAAAACCTCTTAACAATAGTATTTCCATAACGGGTTACATCTCAGATCAGCCGGGTCCCTATGAGATAAGAATCCAAAATGTTTTTGATATTGAATCCAAGGAATCTACAAAGATCCCTATTTCCGTAAAGCAGTTAAAAATGTCCGATAACAAGGGGCATTCGGAAATATTGAGTGAAGTGAATAAAGGAATTTATCAAACTGATCCCAATGGGATAAAAGGACAAACAGGTGGGGTTTATACAATTACTGTTGAATTGTTGGACGGCCGGATTTATGAGTCATTGCCTGATACTATACTACCCGCAGGTTCACTGGATAGTTTATACTTCGAGCTAAAAAGTAAATACAATAGCATTGGAGAAAAGACATATAGCTATGATATTTTCTTTGATGCTTCCTATAATGCCAACAGTAACAATAATAAATTTCTATGGAAACAGACCAGCACCTATCAGGTAGAGTCACATCCGGAATTTCCAAATGGAGCTTGCAACTTCCTGCGGGAAATTGGTCAGTGCAATTTCGTGCCTCCGTGTAGTGGTTATAGGAATATTGGGAGCAATGCCCAACCTAAATTTGAAAAACAATATCCGTGCACGTGCTGCATGTGTTGGTACAATATCTACAATGAAAATCTAATCCTTAATGATGATCATTTAATAAGGCTTGGTGAATTGAAAGGAGTCAACGCCTCAACTATTCCACTTAACAAATGGACCCTAGAATATAAAATCAGAGTGGAAATGAGTCAGATGAGTTTGACTAATAATTCTTATCGTTTTTGGAAAGCTATCCGTGATCAGAAAGAAGCAGCCGGTAGTCTGTTCCAGCCTATAACAGGAAAGATTCCGAGTAATTTTATACAGACTTCAGGTAACACCACACGTGTTGAGGGTCTCTTTTTTGCCACCGCCATCAATAGTAAAGTACAGTATCTAAATAAGTTTGATCTTCCTGCAGAAGTTGTCATATCGATACCCACTGAAAGACCATTTGCAATCGGTGATTGTCGGGACCTATTTCCGCATTCCACAAACTTAAAGCCGTCATTTTGGATTGATTAAGTCTCACGTTCCAGTGGTCTGTGAACTATTTCAATAGTTACAGGTCCTTAGCAAAATGAAATTTGGGCATTGCTATTTCAACAAAGATGATTTTTTGCTACCGAAAGGAGTCCACATTGAGCCTATAACAACTAAGGGTGTAATAGTGATGCTTATAAAAAATACGGTCCAGAAATCTCGGCCTCTTTCAGAAGCCCAATACGCAGTCGAAACAGATAGCAGTAGATAAATAGCCAGTAGAGCAACCATTGTCTATTTTGTTTAGTAATTAAATGTAAGATTTTTTTACTTCCCCTTTTGAAATGGTATTCTATAAAAAACCTGATAGTTAAAACCCCAATAGACGGATTTTGAAGTCTTTCCATAGCCTGGTATGTCGAAGGTTTCTAACTCTGGATTACCATTTACGCTCGGTGAAAATTTCATTCTGGCAGTATACCCCATCCAGAAATGCTTCGAGACTTTTACGCGCAATCCTGTCGTTAATTCTCCCCAACTTGCGGTAGCATTTTGAGTGGATAAATCTTTTTGAATAACTCCAAAATCATCAAGGGTAGTTTCATAATTCAATTGCTCATCAAATGTTGAACGTCCATATCGGAAGCCAAGAAAGAACATGTTCTTATCAGGATCATTCAACAGAAAGTTGATATCCACACCTAAGCGAAAGTAGCGACCATCATTAGTGTAGTATCCGTTATCTATACTATCCTTGCGCGACCATGATCCATAATCAAGCGCCAGGTAGTAGCGACCAAAATCCACATCGGCATTTAACTCCCATCCTGATAATGGGCTATCAAATACAGTCTTTCCAATGGCAATTAAATCGGTGCCAATGCGCACACCGGTTGGTTTTTGAATACCTTTGCTTTTTAGAGAATCACCTTCCTCTTTTTTATCCTGAGCTTGTGCACTCAGAAATAGGAGTACGAAAGCACTAGTCAAGATATATTTCGAGGTTACTAGTCGCATCAATGAGCAATTGATTAATGGTAATTTTGAATAATTCGAAAGAGGTATCGGGCACAGACAAATTTGAATAATTTGTAAACGCACCACAGGAAGCCGAAATCACCTGCGATTGTTTGGTATAGGTTAGATGTACCTTTTCTACACGTCCTTCGAAGTAGAACGTGAACGTTGATTCGATGTCTTCAGGATTTACGGGTAGTTCCACATAAGAAACCTTCTGCCCTGCATAAAAATCCTTCGTCAGGCCCGATACATTTATCTTAGTAAAAGTGATTTCCCGCGGAGTTTTTGAGTCTTTTTTGAAGTAGATTTTAACCAGGTTGGTGCTGGTAATAATGCAATCGGGCTCATTCAGGCAGCCTGAAAAGACGAAAATCAACGCTATGAACTGAACAATTCTCACCCGGTTGTAGTTGAAGATGCAAATATAACCCTTACCGCCCCGCTGGGCAGAATCTCAAGGAGTGTATTTTTAGTAAATTCGCACCTTATTTAATCGCGTGAAAACAAAAGGTACTAAAAAGACGAAAGTCAATATCGTTACGCTCGGCTGCTCTAAAAATCTGGTCGATTCGGAAGTGCTGCTCACCCAGCTGCGTGGCAATGGAATTGAAACTACCCATGAATCGAAAAAAGATGATGCCAATATTGTTGTCATCAATACCTGTGGCTTTATTGATAATGCCAAGCAAGAATCGATCGATACCATCTTACGATATGTTGATGCGAAAGAGGAGGGGGTTGTTGAAAAAGTATATGTGACCGGTTGCCTTTCGGAACGTTATAAAACGGATCTTGAAAAAGAGATACCAGCCGTTGATGCCTGGTTTGGCACACGTGATCTATCGCGATTGCTTAAACAACTCAACGCAAATTACAAGCATGAGCTGGTGGGTGAGCGAATACTGACTAACCCAAGTCATTTTGCCTACCTGAAAATTTCGGAAGGATGTGATCGTCCTTGCTCATTCTGTGCTATTCCGATCATGCGAGGCAAGCATATTTCAAAGCCGATAGAGGAGTTAGTGTTGGAAGCAAAGAACCTGGCGAAGAAAGGAACAAAAGAACTTCTACTGATTGCTCAGGACTCTACGTATTATGGACTTGATCTATATAAGAAAAGAAACCTGGCGGAACTTCTTGAACGGCTCTCTGATGTAGAAGGCATTGAATGGATCCGACTTCATTATGCATTTCCTACTGGCTTTCCGATGGATGCACTTGATGTGATGGCTCAACGTCCAAACATTTGCAAGTATCTGGATATTCCATTACAACATGGTTCCAGCCGCATACTTCAACTCATGAGACGTGGAACTACACGTGAAAAAACAGAAGCCCTATTAAATGTGATTCGTGAAAAAGTGCCTGGCATTGCAATACGCACAACATTAATCGCAGGGCACCCCGGTGAAACTGAGCAGGACTTTGAGGAGATGATGAAGTTTGTGGAAGACATGCGGTTCGATCGATTGGGAGTTTTTCCGTATTCGCATGAGGATAACACACATTCATTTTCTATGGCGGATGATGTTTCCGATAAGTTGAAACAAGAACGTGTTGATGCGTTGATGGATTTGCAACAAGGAATTTCACTGGAACTAAATCGCGCAAAAATCGGAAACACGTATAAAGTTTTAATCGACCGTAAAGAGTCAGGTCAATTTATTGGGCGCACGGAGTTTGATTCACCCGAAGTTGATAATGAAGTTTTACTGGATGGTACTAAAGATTATATCAGGGTGGGTGATTTCATTCAGGGTAAGGTGACCGGTGCCACCGAATTTGATTTGATTGCTGAACCCGTTTAACAACTTATTAACAGCGTAAACCAGTGATGGAAATTTTCAAACTTTATCAGAACTTAGTCGTTATCCGGGTTATGCATTTTTCTAATCTCACTTGTTGTTAATCATGCGCATTCAAAAACTTCCCTTCGCAGAAACCAATTCATTCTCCTCTTTTTTTCTCGATTACATTCAGCAAAAGGAAACGTTAAAAAAATTCTATTCACTTTTTCCGGAAAAGAAAAACTTTGAAAGTCAGATTCAAACTAAAAAACAATCTTTTCCTTCCGCCCACCGCAGCATCCTGGTAGGCACATTACAAAGCCAGTATAAAGACCGACCTCAGAAGGATGCTGTAAAGAACAATATCGAACTTCTTGCGAAGTCAAATACATTTACAATAACCACGGGTCATCAATTAAATATTTTCACTGGCCCATTATATTTCATTTATAAAATCGTAACGGTAATCAACGCCTGCAAGGAATTAAAGAAGCAATTTCCGGATTCCAATTTTGTTCCGGTTTACTGGATGGCATCTGAAGATCACGACTATGATGAAATAAAATATTTCAAACTCTACGGAAAGAAATACACCTGGGAAACGGATCAGCAAGGAGCCGTTGGAAGATTCAATCCAAAGTCAATTGAAAAATTATTCTCCGATATTCCAGGTGAAATAGGTTTGTTTAAAAATGCTTACTTAAAGCATAACACGTTAAGCGAGGCGGTTCGGTATTATGTAAATGAGTTATTTGGTGAAGAAGGACTCATTGTAGTGGATGCTGATGATCATAATCTGAAGAAACTCTTTCAACATGTGATTACTCAAGATGTGTTTAATCACACTCCGAAAAAATTGGTGGAAGAGCAAAATCAACAGCTTGAGGCGTTGGGATATCACCCACAAGTTTTTGCCCGAGACATTAACTTTTTCTTTGTCGATAAAAATCTCAGAAGCAGGATAGAAGAAAAGGACGGCCGCTTTCATGTTCTCGATACGCCTATCCAATTTTCGAAGGAAGCGATTGCAAGGTTGATTGAATCTGAACCCGAGAAATTCAGTCCCAATGTAATTCTCAGGCCTCTATACCAGGAAGTAATTCTTCCCAACCTTGCCTACGCTGGCGGTCCTGCCGAAGTAGTTTATTGGCTGCAGTTGAAAGGAGTATTCGATCATTTCAATGTTCCATTTCCCATGCTGATGCCAAGAAATTTTGCCATGGTGGTAGAAAAGAACATAGCTCATAAATTCGAAAAGACCGGCCTCGATTATAAGCAATTGTTTAATGAGAAGAACTATCTGTTTAATCAATGGATTCTAAAAAACACAACCCACGATCTTTCGCTTGGAAAGGAGTTAACGCTTTTCTCTGAACAATTTGCAGCTATTCGTGATCGAGCAGGGCGTATTGATTCTACTTTAATAAAATTTGTGGAGGCACAAGCAACACGTGCGGCAAGCAGTCTTGAGAAGATTGAACAGAAAATCCTCCGTGCTGAAAAACAAGTTCATCGTGAAAAATTGGGGCAGCTTGAATCCGTGAAGGACATTCTTTTTCCAAATGGCAGTCCTCAGGAACGTGTTGATAATTTTTTAAACTTCTATCAGAAGGACCCTCAGTTTATTAAAAAACTCCTGGAGGTTTTTGATCCGTTTGATTTCAAGTTCAATCTTTTGTTTTATGAATAAAGATGAGCTTCGGAAAATTTATTTGACTAAAAGACTGGCGTTAACTGAAAGCGAGTATCGTGAACTAAGCGTAAAAATTTCGGATTTGTTTTTTAGTTCGGTTGATCTTTCCCGAATACATACACTCCACATTTATTTACCTATTGAATCTAAACGAGAACCAGACACC
>JANOUH010000298.1:0-2323 GCA_031416795.1 Cytophagales bacterium
CGATACTTCTACATGATTCAATCGGTGGACAATGCCTATAATGGTGGTTACGGAATTTGTACCGGAGGAGTACTGCCTTGTTTTGATCTGGTCCATACAGATGTTCAGTCTTGCAAGAACGAGGAGGTAACATTAATCTCCGCTTCTCAGGCCTACTGGTTCTCCCTAGCAAAAGGTTTTTTAGGAAGATTCGAGCAATTGAAATTTACCGCAGTAGCGAATGATACTATATTTTCTTTCGTGCCTCAAGGGTTGGATTGCTCAAAGAATAATGTGTGGGTAATCCATGTAAACGATGGACCGAAAGCTGAGAAGGAAATCATTTATGCTTGTCAAGGTAAGTCCGTCCGTTTGGGCATTTCTCCAGGTTGGGAAAACATTGAATGGAAAACAGAGCCTGGTATCACGGGAGTGGACTCAATCAACTTTATACTCAATAAGGCTGAAACGATTTTGGTTACAGCAAAAAGTCAAAATACGTGTACGTATCAAAAGGAGTTTATCCTTCGCCTCAGCCAGCCTCAGCTAAAATTGAATGGAGAGACGTTTCAAATTTTGAAAGGTAATTCAGTGCAGCTCGAAGCAGTGAGTACAGCAATACAATTTAAATGGATTCCTCCTACGGGGCTAAGCAATGATGCGATACCGAACCCGACCGCAACACCTGCACAAACTACCGATTATATACTTGTTGCCACCGACTCAGTGGGATGTGTAATAGAAGGACGTGTGCAAATACAAGTGCAGGAAACTGCTTTTGTTCCCAATCTATTTACTCCCAATGGTGATGGAAAAAATGATATGCTTTTGGTTTATGGATTAACACAAGCATCAGCCTTCTCCTTCCAGATCTATAATCGCGAAGGAAATGTGATGTTCGAATCAAGTGATATCCAACAAGTAAGCAGTAATGGTTGGAATGGAACCGTGAGAGGCACACTTCAACCCAGTGGTATCTATTATTGGAAAGTAGATGGCAAAACAATGAACGGGGAACGACTTCTTCTAAACGGAAAAAAAACGGGATCCGTTCTGCTAGTTCATTAAACTGATGGTTATCCTAAAGCGAATTTTCGTTCTGGTATCATTCCTATCCATAGGAACTGTTTTGCACGCGCAATATTTTCAATATTCGCAATATAACTTTACTCAGCAGCGTATCAATCCGGCCATGATTGGTCTTAGCCGATATGCTTCTGTGAGTTTGGATTATCGCCATCAAAAAACCGGTGGTGATTCTCCGATCAATAGCAATTTCATTTCGTTCGATTATCCATTACTTAATTCCAGCACAGGCAAACCCTGGTCGGGGCTGGGAGTAACCTTGCATAATGACAAGTCATCTGGAATTTTTAAAATGCAGGAAGCTGCCATCAGCTATGCCATTCACATTCAACTCAGCAAATGGCAAACGCTTTCGTTAGGAGCGAAAGCACTTCTTCAAACACGTTCCATCAGTTTGGATGGATTTTATACCGGTTCGCAATATGTACCTGACCGTGGATTTGATCCTTCGTATTCAAGTGGTGAAAGTTTTTCTGAACTAAGAACAACCTTTCAAACATTCAGCACCGGAGTGTATTGGCAAGAGACCGATAGGAAAGGTCGCCTTCTTCACCATGTTGGTTTTTCTTTTTTCGATTTGAACCGGCCCCAGGATTCTTTCTTTGGAGACCCAACACAGTTGTCATCTACGTTTGTTTTCCATGGTGGCTTTCAGGCTTATTCTACTAAAGATGTTCATATTTTTCCGGAAGCGCTTTTGACTTACTCGGCTTCCAACACCACACTCAATGCTGGGGTGCGCTTGCAGAAAGAATTAAATCCTAAATCCAAACAGTTGTCAGATCGCGTTGAAGTAATTGCTAAATACGTTGTTGGCCGATCAGGAATTTTAGGTATACAATTACATAGTGAAGCAGTGTCGTTAGGACTTTCCTATGATTTCCCTGTTATAAAGAAAAATGTGGGCAACCTGGGTGCCGTGGAAATTGGTCTTGCTTGGAGGAAGCCTGTTCAAACCAGGTCACAAAAAATTACGGCTAAGCGAAAAAAGACTGAACAGGAAAAACAGCAATCACAGGCAAAGAAGCCACAGCCGATCAAAGCAGTACCAAAGGAAGTGAATCAGGTTGTGGAAAAAGTAAAGCAGGATTCCATCATTAATGCGATACCAGCTGTTGAAAAACAAATCGAAGTAAAAGATGTGTCTCCATCCACTCTGGCAACCGCAGGCGCTTTAAAACAGGAGCCTTTAATTATTGAAAGGGTAACCCTTCACTTTCCATTTGAATTTAATTCAGCAGAACTCGATGACCCTACC
>JANOUH010000299.1:0-17506 GCA_031416795.1 Cytophagales bacterium
GGATTGTTTAACAGCTGAACCCGACTTCACGCCCTACAATGCGGTGACCGTAGATCCACGGATTTTTGATCCGCAAATAGCACTGAGTCCATTTGACGAAAAGTTTGATTGGAAAGCATTGCAACTATCGCCTAAGTTGGATGATCCCGATGAGATAAAAAAAGCCCGGGAAGATGAACGCACCAAAGTGAAACATTGAATTTAAGGCCATGATAAAGTTAAGGGGATTATTTTTTATAGCTGCTGTGTGTGTTGCAGGCAGTTGGTACGGATGTAAGCCAAAGGAGGCTACTATCAATCCATTGGTGAAGCAGCTAGCCGAAAAGCAAGTGTTACTTCCTAATGGCTGGTCGCTCAGCTCAGCGGGTACCACTATTCCATTGGGTGATTTTCCAATGAACCTGGTAGTGGATCCTGCGGGAAAATTAATGGCGGTTACCAACAATGGTCAGAGTAAACAAACGATTACCCTGATCGATGTGGCTACTGAACAAATTATGGATGCGGTAGAGATAAAAAAATCCTGGTATGGCCTGACTTTTAATCAGGACGGTTCGCGCTTATATGCTTCCGGTGGGAATGATAACATGATTCTTATTTATTCAATCAATAATTCAAAATTAGAGAAAGCTGATTCTATAGTGTTGGGTAAACCCTGGCCCGTTAAAATTTCACCTACCGGCATCGCCTTAGACGATGAGAAAGACCGATTGTTCATTGCCACTAAAGAAGATAGCTCTTTATACATAGCCAACATCGCATCCAAAGCAATTCAAAAAATTGAACTCGGTCATGAAGCCTATACGTGTTTGTTAAGTGAGGATCGGAAAATAGTATTCGTTTCTCTCTGGGGGGGTGATAAAGTTGCGCTCGTGGATGCTGACCAGGGGAAAATTATAACAACGATTGCTGTAGGCAGCAATCCCAATGACATGACACTGACGAAGGATGGTAAGTATCTTTTTGTATCTCACGCCAACGACAATTCAGTTTCTGTTATTGATACTCAGGCACAAAAAGTAATTGAAGTATTTACATCCAGTCTATATCCCGATTCCCCAGCTGGTAGTACACCCAATGCAGTTGCGTTATCGGCCGATGATCATACCTTATATATCGCGAATGCAGACAACAATTGTCTGGCGGTGTTTAATGTAGAAGAACCGGGCGATAGCAAAAGTCTTGGCTACATTCCCACCGATTGGTATCCAACGTCTGTAAAAGTTTTTAATGATAAGATCTGGGTAACCAATGGCAAAGGCGGACGCTCCTTACCCAATCCTAAGGGCCCAGACCCTTATGAGCGCAGAACGGATTCAACACAATATATAGGTTCACTCTTCAAAGGAACACTTTCAATCATTTCAACGCCAACATCAGAAGAGTTGGCCATTTACACAGCGCAAACGTATAAGAACAGTCCGTACACCAAAGAAATCGAACGATTGGCTGAAGGGGAAGTTGGAAATCCGATTCCGCGAAAGCCGGGGGATCCGACTCCGATAAAATATGTTTTCTATATAGTTAAAGAGAACAGAACGTATGACCAGGTATTGGGCGATATGCCGCAAGGAAATGGAGATTCAACCTTATGTTTATTTCCGGGAAAAGTAACACCCAATCATCATGCGCTGGCGCGTGAGTTTGTGTTGCTGGATAATTTTTATGTGAATGCCGAAGTAAGTGCGGATGGCCACAACTGGTCTATGGCTGGGTATGCTAATGATTACGTTGAAAAAACCTGGCCTACCAATTACGGGTCGCGGGGTGGCACCTATGATTATGAAGGTTCACGTGAAATAGCGTTTCCTAAAGATGGTTTCATTTGGGATTATTGCCAGCGGGCAGGGGTCACTTACCGGAGTTATGGTGAGTTTGTCTCAAGCGGTAAAACCGGTGTAAAATCATTGGAGAATAATTTCGATTCAGATTTTCCCTCGTATGATCTTGAGATCCCAGACATGGTGCGGTTTGGAAAATGGAAACAGGATTTTGATTCGTTAGTACAACTTGATGCCCTGCCGAGGTTAAGCACCATTCGCCTTCCCAACGACCATACTGCGGGGGCCAGAGTCGGCATGCCAACACCCAGAGCCATGGTAGCTGAAAATGATCTGGCAGTAGGAGCTCTGATTGAGCATCTTAGCAAAAGTAAAATCTGGAAAGAATCCGCAGTTTTTATTTTAGAAGATGACGCTCAGAATGGGCCTGATCACGTAGATGCCCATCGTTCAATTGCATTTGTGGTAAGTCCGTATGCAAAACGCAATGCAGTCGTTAGCCGGATGTATTCCACAACTTCCATGCTTAGAACCATGGAGTTGATTTTGGGACTGCCGCCCATGAGTCAATACGATGCTGCGGCAACACCTATGTGGGAATGTTTTACCGCTTCACCGGATTTCACATCGTACAACGCGAAAGCTGCTACGTACGACATTAAAGAAATGAATAAAAAACTGACGGCTATTGCAAAGCGTTCGGCAGAATTTAACTTGGCTGTTATGGATGCCGCTCCCGACCTTGAGTTCAATGAAGTAATCTGGAAGACCATTAAAGGCTTAGATAGTAAAATGCCATCTCCGGTGCGCGGAGCCTTTATTCTGCATCAGGCAGAGAGTGAGGATGAATAGTTTTATATCAGCATGAAGTTTTTAAGTACAATTTGTTGTCTGCTTTTATCCCCATGTGTTTTTTCGCAGTTTATTCGGGGAGAAGTACTAGATAAAAAGAGTAACCTTCCAATTCCCGATGTTCACATTCATTGGGTTAATACTTCTGTGGGTACAGTATCTGATCCGGAAGGAAAATTTGAGTTGACATCGCTTGCTGGAGCCCATGCGATTCGAATCAGTGCCGTTGGTTTTTCTGCCCGCGAAATATTGGTAGACCATCCGGATTCCCTTCACATCGTACTTGAGCCATCTGCATTGATGTTGAACCAGGGTGTTGTAGTTACGGCTAAACGTCAGGAAGAATTATCAAGAGAAATCTCTCAATCGGTTACTGTTGTAACTCAGGAACTGCTTTTACAAAATGCTCCGCGCACTACGCCCGAAGCCTTGATGAATCAAACAGGTATCTGGGTACAAAAGACAAATCATGGTGGGGGCTCACCGATTATCCGCGGCCTTGTGGGAAATCAGGTATTGCTGCTGGTGGATGGAATCCGATTAAATAATTCCACGTATCGTTATGGCCCCAATCAATACCTGAATACAATCGATCCGGGTTTGGTAGATCGAATTGAAGCCATCCGAGGCAGTGGTTCCGTTTTGTATGGAAGTGATGCGTTGGGCGGAGTGGTACAGGTGATTTCAAAAGTGCCTTCGTTTTCATTAAGCAAAACAAGTGTGTCGGGCAGTGTGCTGGGTAAATGGATGAGTGGTGGTATGGAAAAAAGTGGTCGGGCCGAACTCGAAATCGGATCAAAGAAAATTGCTTTTCAGGGTGGTTTTTCTGAGCGCCATTTTGGAGAGTTAATTGCCGGTGGAGCTTTAGGAACTTTATCCCCTACAGGATATAATGAGCGCGCAGGGGATGCAAAACTATTGGTGCGAACCGGGTCTTCTGGTTTATTGACCGCATCCTTTCAACAGCTCACACAATTTGAAGTGCCGCGCTACGATCAGGTTTCGCAAGGTGGCTACAGCGTTTACAATTTCGATCCGCAAATGCGACAGCTTAGTTATGTAAAGTGGGCGACAACTTCCAGGAGTCCATGGGTTCAAACCCTGCGGCTAACAGGTTCTTTTAATCGATCTGTGGAGGGAATATACACACAAAAAACAAATTCAATAACGGTGAGAAAGCAACGCGATGAAGTAGAGACTTTGGGATTTATGGCCGAGGTTATTTCTAATCCAACAACTCATTGGAATGCACAGTCCGGGATTGAATATTATTTTGACGAAGTAGCAAGTGAAGCCGCGGACCTGAATACAGTTACCAATGCAGAGACCGATGTACGGGGTTCGTATGCCGATGGATCCACAGCCGCAAATCTTGCCATCTTTACAAACCACCAGGTTGATTGGAAAAAATTTCAGTTCTCTTCAGGGCTGAGATTTAATGCAGTAGCGGTAGCCGTAGAAGATGCCACCTTTGGCAATCAAAAAATTACTCCGGCTGCGTGGGTGGGTAACTTGGGTGTGATGTATGAGATAGCGCCCTGGGTACGGGCTGTGCTTTCGGGTAATACTGGCTTTCGGGCTCCTAATGTGGATGACATGAGTAAATTTGGTGCCATGGAAGCTACCGTTTTTGAGATCCCTTCGGCCAATCTTGCTCCGGAAAAATCGTTGACATTCGAGACTGGATTTAAATTTGACGGCAAGAAATATTCAGTCGCACTAACAGCCTACCAAACACAATTATCAGATTTGATTGATCGGGTACCAGCCATTTATCAGGGCAGCTCAACCAACGATGGAAAGAATGTCTACCAAAAGCAAAATGTGGGTGCCGCCATTGTCAAGGGTTTTGAGGCCGAAGGCGAAGTCTCTATTTTATCGGCTATGAGTTTGTATGGAAGCCTCACCTACACGTATGGTGATAATAAAACAAAACAGGAACCTATGCGCAGAATTCCACCTTTGTTTGGTCGGGTGGGTATGCAGTATAGAAACAATGGCTGGTGGGTGAAAGGTGAGGTAGCGATGGCGGGTGAGCAGGATCGGCTGGCATCGGGTGATAAATCAGATGTGAGAATCTCCAGCCGGTTGGAGGCGGGTGTTATGCCCGGTTGGACTTGTTTAAATTTATATGCAGGCTATCAGTATAAAGATGTTCGTATTCAAACTTCGTTTATCAATCTATTAGACAAAGCCTACAGAGTTTATGCTTCTGGAGTGGATGAATATGGACGGAGTATTGCAGTTACGCTGTGGCTTGATATCCGATGAAGCTGACTACAAAGCGCTAGTCAATATTGCCGGGTACTGATTCTTTGTGATGCTTGTTGCGGTGTAAGCCGAAGAGAAAACTTACGTAGAGAAAATCAGCTCCGGTTTCATCTACCAGTCGGTAATCAAACTGATGCATGTACCCGATCATAAGAGTATGTGTGGAAGTGAATTGATACCCGGTACCGGCAAAAGCCCTTAGTCGTTCAAAATACTGAGGAGTATTACGAAAGAATATCTCTCCCGATGTATTAATAAACCAACTTTTGGGCTCCACTTTATTGCGGTTGATAGGAATTACCATTTGGAAGCGATAGCGGAACCTGTTTCTGTACCCATATTTTGTAAACCGTTGCTCTGCCCTATAGCGATGCTCAAACTTTACCCGGGTGAGCGTCTGGCTCATGATCATCTGCTCAAAAAGACGAATCTCATCACTGGTCTTGGGAGTAACAAAATCTCCTCCGCTCTGGTAGGTGTCATATTTACCAGTGGCTACAGCAAAAGAGAAGTTTTTGTCCAACGCATAACTAATGCCCCCTTTAAATTCATGATAATGAAAGTCATTATAGAATTTCAGCGATCGAAGCTGCCCTTCAGCAAAGGCGCCCCACTTTTCATTGAAAGAAGTCTTAACGCTCAATACATTCCAGGTTCCCAGCTGGGCTTGCCCCTGGGTGGACCCAAGTAGCATAAGCCATACCATCAACTGTTTGAAGCGCGAAATCACGCTTCAAGGTATAAAAGATTTTAACCCCCAATTATCAATAGGATTGAAAATTTTGCCCTGCGGGCCGATGAATCGTGTGGAGGTGTGGACGTAAACTGATCAAGGCTTGCCAATCAATTTAGTTGATTAGTCGTGTAGGCAGCATCAAATATTCCATTCCTTACCCTAACCAGTTCATTGCAATCATTGGAGTGAGCCATGAACTCAAATGATCCGGCTATGATTTTATTAGCAGTATCATATTTATGAATCATCAGCATTCCGGTGTAATACTCATCGGAAGAATAGGTGCATTCTTGCCCGTGATAGAGAAATGACAGATATCTTTTTGATGGCTCATCCAGCTCGTAAGCGGTTTCCTGAATTTCCTCGTTCTTCAAAACAAACGTAATACGATTTTCATGGCTGCCACCAATCCATAGATTTAAATAAAACAAGTTGCTGGTGTGCGATACTTCGGCTTGAACAGAAGTGTTTTTATCAAATTCGATATTATTGACTTCGCAGAAAAGGACATTGCTACCTGTGTAAATTTCCTCTTCAGCCTTTTCAGAGGAGCGGCTTGTTGGTGTTAATGGCAATATGAAAAATATCAGACCTGCCACACTTAAAAGAACAGGATATCCGAATCGTGTCATCATAGACTTTTTCCGAAAGGTATCATTAAGGTGTTAATAGAATAATACTGAAATGTTAACTCTCATTGCAATGAAGGTATCATTCCGTTAGTAAGGAATTTGTTGTGCTATTATTTATTCTAAGTAATAATAAGGTAACTCATTCTTAATATATGGATGTGCGTGAGGGCTTACGCAATCACTTCTTTTGCAAAGTTCTAAAAGACTATCTATGAATAAATTTTTACGAGTAATCATTCTCCTTCTTTTCACAGGCTTTTTTGGCCATGCCCAAACGGTGAGCCTATCTGTAAGTGCCAGCACTGGACGAGAAGCTGCTACAACAGCCATCACTATTACCGCTACGGCCTCTGGTGCTTTAGCCGGAGACCAGACTGTTACTTTAGCTGTGACAGGAAATGGGATAACCGCCACCGACTATGCGCTCAGCAGTTCTGTAATTACCTTAATGAATGGAGCGACCACAGGTACAGCCACTTTTACCGTGCTGAACGATACAGACCTGGAGGGATCAGAGTTTGTTACGCTTACCATTTCTAATCCTTCTTCGGGTATTACGTTGGGTGCCACCACGAAAGTGGATCTCCTGATTTTTGATAACGATTTCCCATCAGCGCCAGCTGGAAATCAGGATATCAAATTGAGTTTTGTTTCCAGCTATTTGAATGTTGGCCCCAGCCCTGGCAACTCTGCAGAAATATCTGCTTTTGATATACAAAGCAAAAGACTTTTTATAGTCAACTCATTAGGTAAAAAATTGAATATTGTTGATTTCAGTAATCCGGCCGCAATGACTGCGGTAGCTACTATTGATGTTGCCGCTTATGGAGGAATTAATAGCGTGGCTGCGAGAAATGGAATTATTGCTGTTGCCATTGAAGCTACAAATCTTACTGATAATGGAAGCGTGGTATTTTTTGATAAAGATGGAACATTCTTAAAACAGGTTAGTGTTGGAGCTATGCCGGATATGATCACATTCAGTCCGAATGGAAATCTGGTGCTAACGGCCAATGAAGGGGAGCCTAGTGATGATTACACGATTGATCCGGAAGGAACCGTGAGTATTATTGATATCACCACTGGCGTTGCGTCAATTACGCAATCAAACGTAACATCGGTAAACTTTAATTCCTTTGACGCAGATCTAACCACGTTAAAATCGCAAGGCATTAGAGTCTATGGAGCCAATAGCGCAACAGTGTCTAAGGATTTTGAACCTGAATACATTAGCTTTTCAACAGACGGAAATACCGCCTACGTTACCCTTCAGGAAAACAATGCTATTGCAGTTTTAGATATCGCTACGAAAGCCTTTACTGCCATTCGCCCGCTTGGTTTAAAAAATCATAATACATTGATAACGGGATTGGATGCCACCGATCAGGGCGGGGTAATAAATATTGCCAACCTGCCAGTGAAGGGAATGTATCAACCCGATGCAATTGCAACCTATACAATAGGAGCCGATACTTACCTGATCACCGCCAATGAGGGAGATTCGCGTGTTTATCCCAGAACAGGGACAGCCACTTTCAATGAAGAAGTTCGTGTTGGTAACGGAAGTTATGTATTAGATCCAACGGTTTTCCCCAATGCAACTTTGTTAAAGAATAACGGAGTGTTAGGCAGGTTACAACTATCCAATAAAACCGGTGATATTGACAATGATGGTGACTTTGATGAAATTCATGCCCTTGGAGCAAGGTCTTTTTCGATCTGGAAAGCAGCACCCACAAGCTTAAGTTTAATCTTTGATAGTGGTGATCAAATCGAACGTATTACTGCGGCTGATCCTACTTATGGCTCGATATTCAATGCGAGCAACTCCATAGCAATACCAGCACTAAAAGATCGCAGCGATAATAAAGGCCCGGAACCTGAAGGTGTTGCGATCGGAACGATTGAAGGAAAAACCTACGCGTTCATTGCATTAGAAAGAATTGGTGGCGTGATGGTATATAATGTTTCCAATCCTGCTGCACCGGTGTTTGTACAATATATTAATAACAGAAGCACGACAACATCCACTGGAGATTTAGGAGCAGAAGGTATATTCTTTATTCCTGCTGCTGACAGTCCTAACGGATCCCCCCTCGTTGTTGTATCGAACGAAATAAGTAGTACCGTTTCTGTTTATACAGTGGCGCTGCCGCGCACGGTAACTTTAACAACCAATGCAGTAACGGGAACAGAAGCTGCCTCGTCTGTCATTACGATTACAGCAACCGCTTCTGGTTCGGTATCAGGCGATCAAACGGTTTCAATAGTTGTTAGCGGAAGCGGAATAGTCGGAACGGACTATACGTTAAGCTCTTCAACCATTACGATACTTAGTGGCCAAACCACCGGTACAGCAACATTAACGATTGCTAATGATGCAGACCTTGAGGGATCCGAAATTATTCGGGTGGCTTTATCAACACCGAGTAGCAACCTATTACTTGGTGCTACTATTTTAAAAGACCATATGATTTTTGATAACGATTTTCCTGCTGCGCCTGTTGGTAACCCGGAACTTCAATTGAGTTTTGTATCCAGTTATTTAAATGTGGGTGCCAGCCCGGGTAATTCGGCAGAGATCTCTGCATATGACCCGTCAAGTAAAAGATTATACATTGCCAACTCGTTAGCAAGGAAGCTGAACATCGTTGACTTCAGCAACCCTGCTGCGATGTTCAGCATCGCTACCATTGATGTGGCTACCTATGGGGGCATCAACAGCGTGGCGGTAAACAAAGGAATTGTAGCGGTCGCTATGGAAGCAGTTAACCTCACGGATAACGGCAGCGTTGTATTTTTTGATAAAGACGGAGTTTTCTTAAAGCAAGTAACGGTAGGTTCCATGCCGGATATGATCACATTTAGTCCGAATGGAAATCTGGTGCTCACTGCCGATGAAGGCGAACCCAGCGATGATTATTCTATAGACCCGGAGGGCACAGTAAGTATCATTGATATTTCTGGTGGCCTGGCCAACGTCACGCAATCCAATGTAACGAAAGTAAATTTCAATGCCTTTGATGCCCAGCTTTCAACTCTCAAGAGTCAAGGGATTCGGATTTATGGGGCAAACAATGCAACCGTTTCAAAGGATTTGGAGCCTGAATACATTGCCTTCTCTTCGGACGGGAATACGGCCTTCATTACGCTGCAGGAAAACAATGCCATTGCTGTATTGGATATCGCAACGAAAGCAATCACAGCGATTCGTCCATTGGGGTTGAAAGATCATAATGTTATTAAAAATGGATTGGATGCCACTGATCAGGGAGGCGTGGTTAATATAGCCAACTTGCCAGTGAAAGGAATGTATGAACCAGATGCCATTGCAGGCTTTGCCATAAATGGAGTTAACTATTTGGTTACAGCCAACGAAGGAGATTCGCGTGTTTATCCAAGAACAGGAACAGCCACATTCAATGAAGAAGTTCGTGTGGGTTCTGGAAGCTATGTGTTAGATCCAACTGTATTTCCGAATGCAACATTACTCAAGAATAATGCCGTGCTGGGAAGATTGCAGCTTTCCAATAAATCGGGAGATACAGATAATGATGGTGACTTCGATGAAATTCATGCATTAGGTGCCCGCTCTTTTTCAATCTGGAAGCCAACAGCAACCGGGTTGGAACAAGTGTTTGACAGCGGTGATCAACTTGAAAGAATTACAGCCGCTGATCCAACGTATGGAAACATTTTTAATGCGAGCAACGGTATTGCTATACCAACGCTTAAAGATCGTAGTGATAACAAAGGCCCTGAGCCGGAAGGAGTAACTGTTGCCACAATCAATGGAAAAGTATACGCTTTCATTGCATTGGAAAGAACCGGAGGGGTAATGGTATACAACGTGACTGATCCAGCGAATCCTGTATTTGTGCAGTGGTCGAATAACAGAACCCTTACTGCACCGTATGGTGATTTAGGGACAGAAGGAATATTCTTCATTTCGGCAGCCAATAGTCCAACCGGAGTTCCTTTAATTGTTTTATCAAATGAAGTAAGTAGTACTATTTCAGTTTATGCCATTGGTGGCGGTGCCGGTTCTTTGCCAACAGCTCCTACTGCTTTGGCTATAACTTCAGCAGAAGCAACTGTAAACCTTATGTTGACCTGGACTGATAATGCTTCCAATGAAAGTGGTTTTGAAATACTTCGATCTACCAACGAAACAAGCGGCTTTGTTGCCTTAGGGACTGTGCTTGCCAACGTTAATACATTTGCTAATAATACGGTAAGTGAAAACACTACGTACTATTACAGGGTTAGAGCGTTCAACGATTTCGGATATTCTTCGGTGAGCAGTGCTTCTATCAAAACCAAGCAGTCTCAGACCATCACGTTCACTGCACCAGCCGACAAAACACTTGGCGATGCAGCGTTCTCTCTTTCTGCGACATCCAGCTCTACCCTGACAATAACCTATACAACTTCTTCTGATAAAGTAGCAATTAATGGAGCTCAGGTTACGTTGTTGAAGGCCGGTCGTGCGGCTGTCATAGCGAATCAGGCGGGAAATACTTTATTCTTACCGGCACCTGCTGTAGAAAAGAGTTTTTGCATTAAACCTGCCAAGCCAACAGTTGTGTTATCCAACTTGAATACTGAAACGGTGACCCTTACATCAAATTCAAGCGTGGGTAATCAATGGTATTTGAACGGAATTGCCATACCCGGAGCAATTAATGCCACGCTAAATGTAAGTGGATTAACCGCTGCGGGCATTTACAAAGTACAAGTGAAAGTTGATGATTGTATCAGTGAGCTCTCTGCAGATGTACCGCTTATTATCACCGGTGATCTGAAGAATCAAGGTACTGCTGTTTCTATCTATCCGAATCCTGTTGAAGATTATCTCTTTATCCAGGGTGTTGCATCGGAATTATCAGAAGTACACATGATGGACTATACAGGTCGAATGATAAAGCTGGGTGTAGAAAAATCAACGGATGGGTATCGTGCCTACGTTAAAGAAGTTGGGGCAGGAGTTTATTTTCTTCAGTTACAGGAAGGCAACACGGTTAAAAGAATAAAATTCATTAAGAGATAATAGGTCTATTAAAATATGCAATTATGAAAACAAGCAATACAGCAACCAATATACTTCACCTGTTACCACTAGCATTAATTGTGATGTTATCTGCATTGATAAGTTGCAAAGATGACGAGCCCACCCCTCAAGAAAAAGCAACCAGCTTACTGACTTCATCAACCTGGAAAATAAAAACTGTTTCGGTGGATGCCACTGACCGAACCAGTGTTTACCCTGGACTTACCTTGACCTTTACCGCAACAGGATATACAACCACGAATGGAGGTGTGATCTGGCCAGCTACTGGAACCTGGTTATTTAAAGATCAAACCGCAACAACAATTACACGCAGCGATGGCTTGGAAATAACCATTCAGGAATTAACAGAGACCTCACTTAAATTGGCTTTCAGCTGGACTAAGACAACCCTTGGGTCAGGGAGAGTACAATCTGTAAGCGGACTACATGTTTTGACTTTTTCGAACTAGAATAAGCACTGTTTGTGTTTGGAAAAGACTATGCAAATAGTCTTTTTTTTACTTCAAAAAATCCTGTTGGATTGCCGGATTTAAAGTGGTAACAAAACTACTCGGAGCACTTTTCTAAAGCGCTAAGACAAGAGATTAATTCTTTTTCTCCTTTGTCAAATCAGTAATCATGCTATTGAAAATAGATAAGATCAAACTGAAACCCAGTGCCCACCAGAATCCATCAACTTCAAAACCAGGAACAAAGTAATCCACCAGTAAGATTATTCCTGCATTGATTACTAAAAGAAAAAGACCCAAGGTGACTATGGTAATGGGAATGGTAAATATAATCAGGATCGGTTTTACAATAACATTGGCGATGGACAAGACCAGCGCTACCAGTAAGGCATACCCGTAATGTTCCACGTGCACTCCACCCTGAAGCAGGTATCCAGTGAGTAACACAGCCAATCCACTTAATAGAAATCGTACTAGTCCGTTCATAATGTTTTAAAAATCAGTCAATCAAATCTTTTGCGAAAACAAGTTTATCAAAATTAAGCATAAATGCGAATGTGTTAGTGCGTGTTTGGTTTAGGAATGATCAGCATCACATAAGCAATAATAAAGAGTGTAGTTAGACCTGAGAATAAGAAAGTAGCTGCGGCACCAAACGCAAACCAAATCCAACCTGCGATCGCACTGGCCATCATGGTGAACACACTTTGAAAACCGGTATATGTGCCAATGGCTGTGGCGGTATCTTTTTTATCGGAGATGTTGCTGATCCACGCTTTCGCGATACTCTCGGTAGCGGCAGCATATAATCCGTAAAGGAAGAACAGAAAAAAGAACAAATATAATTGATTCGCCATCGCCATTCCCGTGTATACGAATGCAAAGAGGAAAAGTCCGATGATAAATGTTTTCTTAAAACCAATCTTGTCGCTGAGCCGGCCAATAGGGTAAGCCGCCAACGCATAAATAAGATTATAAAAAATATAGACACCGATAACGGAAGTATCATCAAGTCCTGCGTCTTTTACTTTTAATAGCAGAAAGACATCCGAACTGTTGATGAACGTGAAGGCAAGCAGGCCAATCACAAGCTTCTTATAAGCCGGAGGACTATCATTCCAATATTGCGCAAACGAAAAAAGGGAAACCGATTTTAACTCAACGTTAACGCGATTCCTTTTCCGTTCGGATACAAAAAAAGTAAAACCGATAGCCAGTATGCCGGGAATAAAAGCGATGTAAAATAACATCACATAGTTGCCGGGATAGAAATAAAGATAGATCAGCGCTACACTTGGTCCGATCACAGCGCCCAACGTATCCATGGCGCGATGAAGACCAAACACACGACCTTTGGTTTGAGGTGTTGCTTCATCGGATAACATGGCATCGCGTGCACCCGTGCGTAATCCCTTCCCTATGCGATCAGTGGTTCTGGAAAAAAATATCCAAAGCGGATAAATGAACACCGCCATCATGGGTTTGGAGATGGCGCTTAGTAGATAGCCGAGTCGTACAAAAGGAAGTCGCTTGCCGCTGACATCGGATAGTTTGCCGAAATAACTTTTACTTAGACCAGCAGTAGCTTCGGCAACACCTTCCAGTACGCCAATCAATAAAATGGAGAACCCGATTTCTTTCAAATACACCGGCATGACTGGATAGAGCATTTCACTGGCCACATCGGTGAAGAGGCTTACCAGTGATAATATCCAGACTGTACGAGTAATGATTTTCATGCTATCTAAATCATTAAGTGAAGCAGATCAAATGTAAACAGGTGCTTCATACAAATTTCAAATACGTTATAATTATGTAAGAAAGCGGATCTATTCTTTTTTTATGGCAAAAGATGTTACTCAGAAAAACCCTTGTTAACTTCGCAGCATGTACGCCATCGTAGATATTGAGACCACAGGAGGATATGCGGAGAATCATCGCGTAACTGAAATTGCGATTTATCATTATGATGGAATACAGATCACGGATGAGTTTCATACGCTGATTAATCCAGGGCGCAAAATTCCGCAGTTCATCACGGGCCTTACAGGAATCACTTCTGAAATGGTGAGCGAAGCGCCTGCCTTTGAAGATATTGCCGAAGAAATTCATGATTGGTTGAAGGATCGTGTGTTTGTTGCGCACAATGCTCACTTCGATTATAGTTTTTTGAAGAAAGAGTTTGAACATGCTGGTATGGTATGGAACGCTAAAAAACTATGCACCGTACGTTTAAGCAGGAAAATTATTCCCGGCTTAAGTTCTTATAGTCTGGGCAGGCTTGCTGAAAGCCTTGGCATAAGAATATCAGATCGTCACCGCGCAGGAGGCGATGCGCAGGCAACGGCAAAGATTTTTGATATGCTCATCAAGCGGGATGATGCGGGAGTAATTGTAAAAGCGCTGAAAAGAAATTCTGGAGATACCATTCTTCCACCCAATCTTCCTAAAGAAGAATTTGATAAGCTTCCTGCCAAAGCCGGTGTCTATTATTTTCATGATGCGCGAGGCAATGTGATTTATGTGGGCAAAGCCATCGACATCAAAAAAAGAATCGCAGGTCACTTTACAGGTGAAGCCCGTGAGTGGAACCGCTCCAACATCCGCAATGAAATTCACAGCATCAGTTTTGAACTTACCGGCAATGAATTAATTGCACTCATTCTGGAATCGCAGGAGATAAGAAGAATATGGCCTAAGTATAATCTGGCGCAGAAATATAAAGTGGAAGAGTGGGGCATCTATGATTACGAAGACCGCAATGGCTACTTACGATTTGCGGTAAACGTAGTTAGTCGAGGAACAAAACCATTGATTACATTTTCATCAAAGGGTGACGCGTGGAGTTTTATGTGGGAGAAGGTGAAAGAATATGACCTCTGTCCTAAGTTGAGTGGATTGCAAATTGCAAAAGGATTGTGCTTCAGTCACCAGACCGGATCATGCAAGGGCGCTTGCCAGGGTGTAGAAAAAGTAAAGAAGTATAATAAGCGTGTGCAAAAAGCGATCGATGCATTCTTTGAAGCAGGACAAACTGTTGCGATTGTTGGGAAAGGAAGAAGACCCGAAGAGAAATCAGTCGTGTTGGTGGAGAATGGTAATTACCTTGGCTTTGGATTTTTTGATGAAACAGAAAGTATATCTAATTTAGAATCGGCCAAAAATTTTATTAGACCATCAAAGGACAATCGTGTTGTGCAAAATATTGTAAACTCTTACCTCACTAATCCGAAGGGAGTGGAGTTGTTGCCTTTTAATTAAGTGTCTCATAAACCCTGCAACAATGATGAAACTAAAAAGTATACTAATATCCATCTTGCTGATGGCAGGCTGTAGCGGTAAAAAGCCAATGTCGCAGGTAGCCATTGACAACCCTCCGTTCATTGAAAATACAGCATTTACCTCATTTGAAGATTTATCATCACCAAAATTTAAGTCACTCCGGGAGAAGTATCAACTCGATACTGTTTTCCACGGTGAGCAAGATGAGTTCAGAAGAATGTTGTTCCTCCGGGATTGGATTCGGAAAGTGATTCAGATCAGTGATTTTGAAGAATCGTATCCGGGAGATGATTTTACTGAAGGCATTCTCGATGCTGCCTTAGCAGGACAGGGCTTTCATTGCGGTCACTATATGATCGTTCAAAATGCGGTGATGAATTCCTATGGTTATGTTACGCGATGCATCGGTGCAGGGCCCGGAGTGAAGGGTGGTCCCAATGGTCATCATGGTATCAATGAGATCTGGAGTAACCAGTTTCAGAAGTGGTTTTTATCTGATGCCAAATACAACCACCATTTTGAAAAGGATGGAATTCCACTTTCCGCACTGGAGATTCGCGATGCATATCTGAAGAATAAAGCTTCTGATGTGACGCTGGTTAAAGGGCCCGATCGCAAGCAAATCCTGAACGATGGCGTACTGAATTCAAAAGGAGAAATGGTACCCATAACGAAAGAGCGATTTGCACAGACCTATACGTGGATCGAATGGGAATCCGTGAACAACCGTTTCACCGCATGGCCTGATAACAGTAGTGAGCTCGCGAAGCTGAACATGTTTGCCGATGACTATTTTAAAAACAACACCTGGATATGGGATGGGAAACCTCACTGGGCTTATAATACTAAAAACATGATTTTGGTTTCTGACCGAAACGCTTTGTATTGGACACCCAATACAATTAAAGCTGAGGTGAAAATGGAAGGTGAAATAGCTTCCATCGACTTGAGTTCAAACACACCAAACCTGATGAGTTATCAGATGCAGGATTCTCCGGATGGGGAGTGGAAGGATATTTCAAATCCGGTAACGGTATCGTTAAAAAGCGATAGGAATGAAATTCTTTTCAGGTCAATGAATAGTGCCGGAGCTTCGGGCATACCTTATAAAGTTATTGTTGCCAGATGACCAATGCCCATTGATAAGCGTAAGAACATGATGTACGATTCGGAAGTACACACTTAAAAAATGAATAAATTCATTCATTATCTGAGTTGAGTACCAACAGAACTAAATTGAAAGTTAGTATGCGGCAATTTGAACTACACACCAACCTGAAATAATCTGATTATTTACTAAATTAGATCATTCGTACTCTCTTCTCATTTTTCTTAACATAACCCCCAAACCCTATGGACAGAAGAAAATTTCTGCTCAAGTCCGGAGTAGCTATAAGTGCAGGCGCGTTACTCTCCGCCTGTAACTCAACACCCTCACCAGGTAACGTAGCTCCTGTGGCTGAGCTGGCTTTCAATACCTGGGAAGATATCCGAAAACAATTTTTATTTAATGCGAATCGAATACACATGTCGCAGATGTTGTTAGCGGCTCACCCGAAAATGGTGCGAGATGCGATCCAAAAACATCGTGATGGTTTTGATGAAAACCCAGTAGAATATTGGGAAAACAACATGGCAACCATCGAAGGAGAAATCAGAAAAAAAGCAGCTGAATACATGGACGCTGCTCCAGAAGAGATTGCCCTCACCGATAGCACCACCATGGGTCTTGCTATGCTTTATAGCGGATTGAAGCTCACATCAGCACATGAGATCCTGACGACTACGCACGATCATTATGTAACGGAGAAAGCATTGGAAAATGCAGTTGCTAAAACGGGCGCGAGCATGAAAAGGGTTTCATTGTATAGTGATTCTGCTCAGGCATCGGTGGATGAAATGGTGGCTGTGCTGAAAAAAGCAATTACTCCAAAAACAAAAATCCTGGCGATCACTTTTGTTCATTCCTGCACGGGAGTAAAAACTCCGGTAAAGCAAATAGCTGCGATGGTCAAAGAACAAAACAGTGGCCGCTCTGAAGCAGATCGAATTTATTTATGTGTGGATGGCGTGCATGGCTTCGGCATCGAGAATGTTTCGATACACGAATTAGGTTGTGACTTTTTTGCTGCAGGAACTCACAAGTGGATATTCGGTCCGCGCGGAACCGGAGTGTTGTATGCAAAGAAAGATGCATGGAATATGATAGCACCCATTATTCCATCATTTGAATTTAATACGTATGGCGCCTGGCTTGATTTATTTCCAGCTGATAAGTTAACGTATGCAGACCTTTGTTCACCGGGTGGGTTCCATTCTTTCGAACATCGTTGGTCATTGGGAGAAGCCTTCCAGTTTCAATTAAACATTGGAAAGAAACGAGTGGAAGAACGGTCACATCAATTAGGCACTAAACTCAAAGAAGGCCTTGC
>JANOUH010000300.1:0-3087 GCA_031416795.1 Cytophagales bacterium
TTCGCAACAGGAATAAGAAGTGTTGTCGCTATTTCCTGGAATGAGGATGATCATAGTTTGTATGCGGTGCAACATGGAAGAGATTATTTATATGGGCATGCTCCGCAATATTTTAGCCCTTGGCAAAATGCTGTTTTACCAGCAGAAGAGTTTATGAAAATTAAAGAAGGCGATGACTTTGGCTGGCCCTATAGCTATTATGACCATTTCAAACATAAAAGGATGTTAGCGCCAGAATATGGTGGGGATGGCATCAAAGAAGCCAAAGACTATGCAGATCCAATTATGGGATTGCCTGCACATTGGGCACCTAACGATTTATTATTTTACAAAGGCGATCAGTTTCCTGCGCGATATAAAAAAGGTGCATTCATTGCATTTCATGGATCAACCAATCGTGGACCATATCCTCAGGGAGGATACATTGTGGCATTCATACCTTTTGAAAATGCCCGCCTGCCGGGCGGGCAGGGAAAACCAAAGGATAAATGGGAAGTATTTGCTGATGGTTTTGCCGGGGTAGACACGATTGCCAATATGAGTGATGCCAAATACAGACCCATGGGTTTATCAGAAGGACCCGATGGTTCTTTGTATGTATCGGAGTCAAAAAAAGGTAAGATATGGCGTATTGTATTTAAAGAAGATCCAACAGAATTTGGAGAAGCGCAGCTCGTCAACATGGAAAAAAGAAAATCAAGAAGCTATCTTAAAACACCTGAAGAAAAAACAGATATCTTATGATTTGATTCTTGTCCAATAATTATATTGTGAAGTCGGGTTTGAGATGTGTTACAAGGTGCGTTTGTAATGCGCGGGATTGAGCGGCAATAAAAGCCTCTTGCGATCATCCTCGCATCCTGTTGAATGCGCGCCTGCCTATATCTATGAAATGCATGCTTCGTATTTCGCGCATCTGCGATGAACTCTCGAACACACTCTGTATTTGAATTTTTATCCAATACGTATGAAGTCTGATTTAATAGCTCTCTGTCATCATAAGTAAGGCTTGATGGATTTTTATCATTATCTTGTAATAAGTCAACCATCAACGATATGAAATCCAATTCCTACAGCAGACGCGAGCTAATGAAAAAACTTAGCCTTACCATGATGGGCACTACATTACTCACAGACTTAAGTGCAACAGAAATTGAATCGGATTATTTTGATCAGACGGTTAAACCCATTCACATCATGAATGGACAAGGAAAAGTCGGTAAGATAGGAGGCATCGACTTCATCGCTAAATTAGATAAATCACAAACGGGCGGACTTATGTCGTGTGATGAAGCAACGTTGAAACCAGGTTTCCTTAGCGCGCCACCGCATTTGCACAAACAAACAGATGAGATCTGCTATGTGTTGGAGGGAACGGTTACTATCCTCGTGGGTGAAACCACCGAAGAAGTGAAAAAGGGTGATTGGCACCTGCGTCCTAAAGGAGTGATGCATACGTTCTGGAATGCGGGCACTGAAACTGCAAAGTTTATTGATATCTATTTACCAGGTATTCATGAAGAATATATGCAAGACCTTGCCAAACTATTTGAGAATAATAAACAGCCACAAAAGGAAGATTTTGTAGCACTGGCCCTAAAGCATGACATTGTATATTTCTGGGAGAAGCTTGCCGATATCATGGCAGCGCATAACGTGCATCTGTAATCGTTTTAACGAAAAGGCACGTGATGGTAGATGATTATCATCTCACGATGTTCGTGCTTATAAAATGGTAATACTCTTTCGCTACACCCGCATAGCTAAAAGCACTCTTGCCAGAAGAAGGAAAATGTTTCGCGGATTTCCATTGTTGAATTTTTTCTTCGGTGTGCCAGAAACCAAAATTGTAAGCTGCCGCTAATTGAGTTATCAGTTCATAATCATCAAACCAAGCTGGATGCATCTTCTTACAAATGGAAATAAAGGCTGCGAGGTAGGCGGATTGAAATGGTACCGACTGCATACGGGCAACACGCTCTTCGCGTTGGGCGCCAGGATTGATGCCTTTGTATTTTAACAAGGAATAGAATTCACTCAGTGAAAATGCTTTTATAGATTCTTCCACCTTCTCCGCAAAGGCCGCTTTCATTTGAAAATAGCCGATCGAAAAGTCACTATACTCGGTGCCCATCTCCACATAGAAAAGTGAAACTGCGGCTACTTCCATCTTGTCCTGCCAAACACTATAGTGACCAATTTCTGGTGCTACGAGGCTCAATGCCAGCACCGGGTCAATCTTATATTTTCTGAAGACGCTGTCGTTCGAGGACTCATAGTGTTTCCTGAATTGGTTAAACGCAGCGACTTCTTTTGGGTACGTTTCAAAATAAGTTTGTCCATATGCACCTACCATAGTGACTAGAAAAAAAGCAAAAGATAGTATCCTTGTCACGGCTTCAGACTGTGTAGGTAGATGCTTCTTCCTTTCACCGAAAGCCAGGAGAAAGAATCTTTGGCCGGATTGTGCACCAGGCTGAAACCTTTTTGATGAACGACCTTTCCATTGATCAGTATCTGAGTGCCTTTGCTGTAGGCGTAATGGTTAGCATCGCGACTGAAACAAAGACTTGACTTCTCAACATCATTAAAGGGGCCAATAGAGATCTTCTGTTTGGCGAGGTAATAATAGTCGGAGTTATCCACTTTGTACAAGACGATTGCATGCCCCGACTGATGGATAAAACTCGGTTTGGGCGAGTAATATCCGTAGCTACCTTCCATGGCTGGTGGGCACCCTTCTGCCTTGTTGCCATTAATGGACACTATATTATCCGTATCAATGGTGAGATAGTTTTTAAAATCAACATCTTCTTCGAAGTAGGATATGTTCTCTTTGATTGGCTGATTGTTTTTGTAAAACACCTTGCCGGTAAGGCGGTAGACACTTTCAGGAAATTTTCCCAACACTACAGAATCACCTCTTGATTTGTATGTAGCTGTGTTCGAATCATAATCATAATCTTGCAGGTAGGCACGCAAGGTCCCGCCTGTATGATTAAAGTGTGGCAGTCCATTGCCGGGCTCATTAATATAAGGACCATAAGGTTTACCATCTATTACCGAATACCACTCTTTACCTTTCCG
>JANOUH010000301.1:0-11921 GCA_031416795.1 Cytophagales bacterium
TCTTTCTTTGTATAAGTTTTTACAATTAATTTACACTAAACAAAAATTGCTATGGCAAAGAAAGCAAAAAAAGCAGCGAAGAAGGTAGCTAAAAAAGCAACCAAGAAAGTAGCTAAGAAGGCAACGAAGAAAGCTGCTAAGAAAAAAAAGTAATGAACACTCTGTTCATAAAGAAGGGTTGACAGCAATGTCAACCTTTTTTATTTTATAAAACTGTGCATGATGTAAATACCATGATCGTGCCTACACTTCATAATGGAGAATACATGGGAGCCCAGAGATCAAGAGACAAAAACTGGAATGTGGAGTTCGCTTTCATTAGATTGGGAAATAATAGTTATAAGCTAAATATGGATATAAAAAGAGAAGCAGTCATTGGAAATGGCCCTTCGATTTTATGAGAGAAGTCATTATTCATTTACTGATCCATGCGTACTTTCACCAAACAAAAACAAATCATGGCCGCGCTAATGTTATGATGATAGCGTACCTAAAGAAAGAAATGTGATATCATGCAAGCTCAGAATACATTTTTGCGAATTGCCAAAATCCTGGGAAAAGCGATACTAGGCTTGCTTTTAGCTACTCTTCGCAGTGGCCCTCATCCATATTCCGTTTGTGCAAGAAAAAATCACCCGCGTAGTGTCGAACTACTTGTCTGCCAAAATGGAAGCCCGGGTAGACATTCAAAAGATCGGTTTTTCAATATGGGGGAATGCGGCCATCGAAGAAATAAAAGTCTGGGACCCTAAGGATAACCAGGTTTTTTCTGCTCAGAAAATTGAAGTCGCATCCAGTATCTATAATCTTGTTAGAGGCGATTTCATTTTCGACAAGGTATTCATTGAGGGATTTGATGGTCATCTGATTCAACGCGAAGAAGGAATGAACATTCAATTCATACTCGATGTATTTAAACCAACAGAAAAACCATCCACTACTAAATCAAATCCAGTAACCCTTCAGTTCAAAAGGATTGAGTTGGTAAATAGTGTATTTGAATTTACCTCTATGGTAAGCGGTACCTCCGTGGCCGTAAACCTGGGAACATTCACCGGGCAGGAAGCTGAAATCTCCACGAACCCGATTACGATCAAAGCGGATCAGGCAATCATTGAACGCTCCGTTGTAAACGCACTATCTGTCCAGCATCCGGATACGCTCATCACTCTTACCACCAAAAACAATAACCTTCTCAGCCCTGATTTTGGTACCGGTATTATTTTTGAAATCCGGGACCTTCAACTGAAGGATGATGAATTCTCATTCCACAAGGATCAGGTTACCACTACCCGGAAATTTGATCCGTCTCACATCGCGCTAAAGAATATACAACTTAGTCTTTCCGATATTTTAATGCGTGAAGATACGCTCGCTGCGGACTTACAATCTCTTTCTGCGCAATTACCCGGTTTCATCATAGACGCTGCCAGTGGCAATGTGCAATCGAATAAAAATCAAATGGCTCTTGCTGATTTTCATTTCGCTTCCAACACCAATGAACTGAATGCGGATTTCACTGGCGGGTATGATTTGAATTCACCTAACGATGCCGATCGTGCTCATGTAGAAATAACTGCATCAGGCAGAATTAATCCCTCAGACTTTGCTTATTTTTTCAGTGACTCTGTGATGAATCTATTCAACCATTGGGGACCCACGGAATTAACCTTAGCTGGCAACTACAGGCATGTGAAGGGAAAAATAAAAACATTGAATCTGAAAACAGGAAACAGTGAGTTTCATGCCGAAGGGATAGTGAATGATGTATTTGATCTTGAAAGGATACATTGGAAAGATTTGGAGGTCAATGCCTCGATGGGTTCAGACTTCAAAAAAACAATAACCCCGTTTATTCAAAATATAAATATCCCGCCATCAGTAGCTCTGCAACTGAAGAGTTCAGGTAATCTCAAAAATAGTTTTGTAGACGGAAAAGTCTTTACTCCATGGGGTAATGTAAAAGCCATTGGCCAGGTTACCCGACCAACAAAAAACATTGGGTTAGATTTAAACTTGACCGGTGAAAACGTTGACTTAGGACAATGGACGAACATATCCTCGCTTGGCCCCATGGATTTATCTGTGAATACGAAAGGGACTATTGGCAATGAAACAAATATTGAAATCAACGGATCGATCACCGATATTGTATTACTGGATCAATCGCTACAACGCATTGACTTTCAAAGTTGGATTGGAAAGACCAACGCAACAGTCGCCCTGGATGTGGAAGATCCTGATTATCGCTCGGAGATTCATTCTGAAATTTCATTCGAAGGACCGCTGACATTTACCAGCAGCGTTCAACTAGATAGTTTTAGGTTAGGAAGTCTATTGCACATGGACAGCACGCTTTCTATTTCAGGAAGTCTGAAATCCAAAATAACCATAGACCAATCTTCCTTAGCTGCTAATGTGGATGGTCAGCACATTTTATTACAAAATCAATCCATGGAATATCTACTCGACACGATGGTCTTTGATGCACTGATTTCTCCAACCTCAACGGAATTCCACTACGCTAGTGATGACGAGAAAGGTGATCTTGTTGCGAATTTTGGTATTGAGGATTCACCGAAAATAATTCAGACCTGGTCAAGGAATATCTTAAAAGTCTCTGGTGATACCATTCAGCACTTGGGAGACAGGGCCATAAACTTTAGCATGGAGTTGGAAAACGCCAACCTCTTTAAACTGTTGGGTATAGATGTAGATGGTTTCTCTTCACTCAAGGTGATGGGAGAATTTGATGAACAAAAACAAACCACATCCCTCCAAGCCACCTCTGGAAAATTTAAAGGATACGGAATTTCATTGGATACCCTGAATACTAATCTTAGGGTAGTTCGGGATAGTGCAAGCGCCCGCATGAATGCAAAGAATTTGTTTTATCATGCTGTTCAGCTGGGCAATCTGGATTTTGATATACTGACTCAAGGTGATACCGCTCTATCGAATCTCCTGCTGTCTAATGATACGACTGAACTCCTGGGTTTGCGGGCTCGCATTTTGCCCACGGATAGTGGCGCATTTGTTTATGCCGATAAACTGATAGCATTCGACCAGGATTACTTCATTGATCCGAAAAATTCTGTTCACATAGGCAACAAAAATATAGAGTTGAATCATTTCCTGATTTCCCGTGACAACATGGAAATTAATCTCGAAGGTGATTTGAACGCCTTCGATGTATCGCTCAAGCACGTAGATCTTGTGCCACTAAACTTTCTGATCTCCCCTGATACCACGCTCATTAATAAAGGATATCTCACCGGAAAGATTTCCTATTCACGCGATCATCAACTTAATCTCCAGGCGGATATTGATAGTCTTAGCCTTTATCATTCCAATCCATTAACCATTACGGCAACCGCGGTGAGTGATGAAAACCAGGTGCCCTTTCAATTCCTGCTTACCAACACATCCAATAAGATTGATCTGAAGGGTCGCTATTTTTCAGACAACACGGAAGTGGATGCCTCGTTGCAACTGGACGTCAATGACCTGGAATTGTTTGCCTTTTTAGTTTCCGGATTCGTGGAAGAAATGAAAGGAACCCTTAAAGGGGAAACTACGATCAGCGGGCCAATAAAAAAACCAATGTTTAAAGGACACGTACAATTTCTTGATGTCGGGTTGACAACCTTGAATCCCAAATTAACCTTTAACGTGGAAGATGAAATCATAACCTTGGATAACTCAACGCTGTTGCTGGATGGTTTCATTCTTAGCGGAGTCTCCTTGAAAAAAAATAATCTCAAAGTATATTTTTAATCCATCCTCCATCTACCGGAAGTGAAACACCAGTAATGTAACCGGCACGTTCACTAGCTAAAAAGGCCACCACTGCAGCAAACTCTTTCGAAGTGCCGAACCGTCCTAATGGTATTTCATTTTTTACGGACGCAAAGGAAGGGTTGTTTTCCATTAATGTTTTCAGTCGTTCTGTTTCTGTATAACCCGGCATCACATTATTCACTGTGATGTTATACATCGCCAATTCATTCGACAGCGATTTCATTAATCCTGCCACAGAAGCCCTTACGGAGTTTGATAGGATAAGATTATTAACAGGTTGTTTCACCGCCATCGATGTAATGGAAATGATTCTCCCCCAGCGCTGTTGTTTCATGCCCGGTAAAAAGCCACTCACCAAACCAACAACACTGGTGAACAAGGTCTTGTATGCCGCATCCCAGTCTTCCTGTTTAAAGCTCTCAAACTTTCCTGCAGGAGGTCCTCCTGTATTGGTGACTAGGATATCGATCGTGCGGAAATGCTGCAACGTTTTATTAATGATCTCCGTTCTTTCAGCGGCATCGGACAAGTCTCCGGCAAGGGCCAGCACTTGACCGTGACCAAACTTTTCTATTTCACGTTTTGCGTGTTCCAGATGTTCCTTATTGCGTGCGCAAATGATTACGTTGGCTCCTTCTGCGGACAGTTCAAGGGCAACACTTTTACCAAGGCCCTGGCTGGAAGCGGCCACAAAGGCAACTTTATCTTTTAGTCCCAGTTCCATAAATCATTTTCTTAAATAATCATCGGTCTTATCGAGCCAATCCTGACGGGGAGGCGCCCAGGTATCAATTTCTTCCACGTCTCCGATCATCAGCGCTTCATGAGGCAGGTTTGAAGGAATCACTACCACATCGCCCGGAAACAAGTCCATGGTGAATTCCTTTTTCTCACCAAACCAAAAACGCATGGTGCCCGAAACTACCTGCGTGACCTGCTCGTGCATGTGGCTGTGCAGCGGAACGAGAAACCCATCTTTGAATTTCATCTTCGCGATCATCAGTTTTTCTCCGGTAATAATTTTTCTTGCCATCGAGGGCGTTACATATTCTGTCGGTACGGTGTCCCAATTCAGTTTTTTTATCATGCGTGCTGTGGTTAGATATTATTGGTGTCTAAAGTAAAAAAAATAGTGTAGACAACCTTGCACTTTGCCGCGCCACCCTCCTTCTCCACTCATTCGCGGATACGGTGCGCAGGGAGGAAAGTTAAGGTCGGGCTTCGCACGGTTTGTCGCGGATAAATGATCATTAATTCTTAGCGGAGTCTTCTGTTTCAGAGACTCCGCGTTCGGTGTAACTAGTATTACGCGGAGTCCCCGAAGCGGGAGACTCCGCTTGGAAAAAGCGGGCAGCTTGCATCATGTGTTTATGATGATTGCATGGATACACGCTCTAATCGTTAATCGAAGCATCATTCTTAGCGGAGTCTTCTGTTTCAGAGACTCCGTGTTCAGTGTCACTACGAGTATTACGCGGAGTCCCCGAGGCGGGAGACTCCGCTTGGAAAAAACTTGTAACTTGTTTGGCAAAACATAAATCTTTAATTCTTAGCGGAGTCTCCTGCTTCAGGGACTTCATTCTTAGCGGAGTCTTCTGCTTCAGAGACTCCGCTTCGAATAAGGTTAAGTGAAAATTTATTAACATTACCTGCACGCTCATGAAGTCTAAAATCCCTTTTGAATTTGTACTTGAAGAACTGGATCGCATTCATCCACGGGTGAAACCTATGTTTGGTTGTTATGCGATTTACGCAGGTGAGAAACTGGTTTTAATTCTTCGCCAGCGCAACGATTTTACTGATGATAATGGCGTATGGCTGGCTGCGCTTCACGAGCATCATGCCAGTTTAAAAAAAGAATTTCCCTGCATGCGCTCTGTGCGCTTACTCGGCTCATCCGAATCCGTTTGGCAAAACATTCCGGCCGATGAAGATGACTTTGAAGAGCTGGCACTCAAAGCCTGCCACCTTATTTTAAAAGGTGATGTGAGGATCGGGAAGATTCCAAAACAGAAGAAGAAGAAGGTGCGAAAGAAAGAGTGAAGTGAGAGATTGATTTTCTGCTGTGTGAGGCGTTATCACCTCACACATGGCAGATGGGCTGTGTCATCCTGAACTGTCGCTGGCTAACTTGTTTATCAATCTGCTAACACCGGGGTGTTTACGTCTGGTTGATTGAAATACTCGCGGTTGGCCTGGGTGACGAGGAAATTGACTAAATCGGCATTTAGCTTTTTTCGTTCAGTATAAAACAAACCGTGTGGCGCACCTTCATATACAATGAAGGTACTATCCGGAATAACTTTCGCAGACTGTTTGCCTGTAGGATCGATGGGTACGGTTTTATCTTCATCGCCATGAATGATTAATGCAGGCACGTTGACTGATTTCATTTCATTTCTAAAATCAGTAGACGAAAAAGCTTTTGCACATGCTGCTGTTGCCCGCGGTGAGGCCACCGAACATAACATCCTGTAATATTCCAGCAAGGGTGTGCTGAGTGGTTTGCTCAGTGGACCTACTCCAAAAAATATCTTTCCAAACTCATCGAGAAAATTAATCCGATCTTCTTGTAGTTGATTGGCCATGGTATCAAACGCTTCTTGTGGCACTCCGTCTGGATTACTTTCTGTTTTTAACATGTAAGGTGTTATGGCTGATATTAATACAATGCTGGAAACATGAAGGCCACCGTGTCTGCTGAAATAGCGCACTACTTCACCACCGCCCATCGAAAAACCAACCAGGGTTACGTCTTCCAGTTCCAGTTGGTCGATGATTGCCTTTAAATCATCGGCAAGTGTATCATAGTCATATCCATCCCATGGTTGAGATGATTTACCAAATCCTCGCCTGTCATAGGCAATCACACGATGGCCACTGTTTACGAGGTCATCGATTTGGTACTCCCACATTTCTTTACTTAACGGCCATCCGGAAATGAGGATGACGGGTTTACCCACGCCATAATCGTTGTAGTTAATTTTCACAGGGTTGCCCGCTGTATCATTACTGGTTTCAATGTAGTTCATAGCTATCGTTTTAATGTTTATTTCGTAATGTGTTCTGCATGAAACAATCGTTTCACCACATCATGTCCGAAAAATGATGCCTTAATAAACTCGCAGCCAGGATCAATGTTTTAAACAGTTTGTTGGGGTTTTGTAGGGTATAAGGTGTGGAGTAAAGCCTCACCTTGATGGCGTGCCCCCACATGCGCGGGGTTAATTTTGATGCAGGATTGTTTGTGGTTCGATGATAACAAATTGTGGTGAAGAACACCAACAAAAGCAAGGCATTCTATATCGAAGGATTCTTAACTTTTACTAGTAACTTGTTAACGAAACATAAATCTTTAAACATGAAAGGAATCCTTCATAGCGCATCGGTGCTATTTGCTTGTCTGGTATCAACCCTCGCTATCTCTCAAGCAAATAAACCAGTACCTGCTGCCGACTCGATACGTATTGCCGAACTCAATCACTATTGGGCGGAAGTATCCCGAACGGTGCATGAGGGTGACTTCGAAGGCTATACGGCTACCTATCACAAAGATGCCGTGTGTGTTTTTACTACCAATAAAAACAAGCGCACCTCCTCAATTGATGTACAACTTGCCCTATGGAAAAAGGACTTTGTTGATACGAAGTCTGGAAAGACAAAGAACAAAGTTGAATTCCGTTTTACACAACGTGTGGGCGACTCCACCAGCGCCCATGAAACTGGCATTTTTTATTTTACCTCGGTAGATAAAGATGGAAAAGTTCTTTCATCCGGTGCCGTGCATTTTGAAAGTCTGCTGGTGAAACGCAATGGTGCATGGCTGGCAATGATGGAATATCAGAAGGCCAGGGCAACGCAAGAAGAGTGGGATGCTTTGAAGTAAAATGTAAGACGTAAGATGTAAGGGTGGCTACAATTTCTGTTCGGTCATTTCAACGTTACATAGAATTTCTATGATCGGTGCAACAGAGCCTGATGCTCCTGATACCCCGAAATCGTTTCTATCAACACTGCCTGTCAGCTGGAACCCTACCTTGTTAAGTTTATCCTTGGTCATCGTTGATCCGATATGATTTGCTGAAAGTACTACTTCTTTGGTTTTTCCTCTCATGGTCAAATCGCCAACCACTTTGTACATATTATCACCTGATTTGGTAAACGATTTACTCACAAACGTGATCGTTGGAGTATTCGCCATGTCAAAAAAATCAGCTTCCTTCAAGTGCTTGTCCCGACCTTCAGCTCCGGTGCTCACACTGCCAACCTGTGCGGTGAACGAAACTTTTGCGCCAGTAAAATCTTCCGGTTTTCCACCTTCCACGGTAGCCGCAAATTCCATAAACCTTCCATTGACAAATGAAATTCCAGCATGTTTTGCATTGAACATGATACTGGAGTGATTGGGGTCAATTTTCCAGCTTTGAGCATGGACACTTACCGTAATAAGCAGTATAGATAGGAATGAGAGTAGACACTTTTTCATGGCGTTGGTTTTTAATCAGGTTGCTAGCTACAAAATTTTAGTGAAATTTTTCATTCTTAGCGGAGTCTTCTGCTTCAGAGACTCCGCGTTAGGTGTCAATACGAGTATTACGTCCCTGAAGCGGGGGACTCCGCTTGGAAAAAAAAATCCATTTTGCCTTCTTCCGTCAGCTTGAAGGCTGCATAGGCCGCTACGGGTTTGCTGATGTCATTATACGAACAACAACTATGGGTCAACGTAAATCCGTCTTCACCTTCGCCACCATTCATCTTCCCCTTCATCATCATCTTTAAAACCATAGTCGTGAGGATTGCCGTTTTCATCATCATAGGCTTTATCTAAATGATAAGGATAATACTTCATCCAGTCATGCCCATACTTTTTCTTGATGTGCTGTACTTCTATTTCCAATGCACGGGCGCGCTCTTCTTCAGGAGTTAAGTCTTCCTCTATATGACCGGCAAAAAACTCTTCAAAAAATGCACACTGGCAATAATCACCAAGGGCACAGGTATTGGCAACTGTGCCTGGCCTGCATAGTTCAAAGAAACCCATGTGCCATTGCTTCACTTTTACTTCCTGATTCAAATTCTGGCGAATGGTTTCGTATTGCAGTTGTTCAGGTACTTCCGTTTGTAATACGAAATGACAATTATAATTAGATAGCATTTGCTTTAGAGCTTCTAATAATACTTGTATTTCATTTTCACTGAGTATCGTAGACGGAGGCAGCATTTCGGGTTTGATGCCTGTCCATTCACATAGGTTGCGTGCGGGTGCGCTGGCTTCTTCTGCTTCGGCACTGATCCAATCATGAAATGATAATTCCTTTGCGATGAATGGGAAGCTGGCGTTTTTAATTGCCGCTTCTAAATCAGAAAGTAATTGTTTTAAGTAATGTTGCATTACGTTCTATTGTCTTCTGAAATTATATCTGCAATAGTCTTGTATTCTATTTGAGGTACCTTCCCAATCGCCAACGAAATTTCAATTAACTTCTTAAGAGTATAATTGAACTCACCTTTTAAAATCTGGGAAACATATCCCTTTGTGACACACAGCCGATTAGCAAGTTGGTTTTGATTGATGCCTTCCTTTTCCATGTACTCAGTAACTTGACGAAATAGATCATTTTGTGCATTCTCAAACCAATATTCGGGGCTTTTAAGAAGCTCTTCCCTCGTTATCATAAGATAAAAGTATAGTTATAACTAAACAAAAATAAGAAACAAACTCAAATATGCCATGTTGGCAATAACTATATATTAAACTTATTAGTTGTAATATTTGTATATATTGCTCAATAATTACACTTTTACGTTAAAATAAATCGATCACCTTACTTTTTAGACTTTTATGTACAACCACTTTTTTGCACATGGAAATCACAGAATCGGATGTAGAGGCATTTTTGAAGAGCTTCAAGACTAAACTGAACATATTTGAGGTCGTTTTTTTACATAGAGACAAGAATCTAAAAGCGTTAGCTGACCTTGAGATAAGTGCCATGAGGCGAACAGAAATATTAAAAGCACTGGAAGTAAAAGATTATTTCAGAGGACCAACTAAGGACACGGATCAGGGGCCTGATCTGTGGGAGTTTGGTAAGACTGTCAATAGAAAAGAAGTTTATATAAAAGTTAACATGGGTTTTGAAAACAGACCAGTAATCTGTGTTTCATTTCATCTTGCTGAAAGAGCAATTGTATACCCGTTTAAATAAAATTTATGCAAAGTCCATTTACCGGAGGTCATTCAACCCTCCTGTTTGAGAAAAGAGAGCTGGAGTTCAGGCGAGAACTATTTCACATCATACAGTTTTTTTATCGATGTGAAGACACTAAAGAAGAGTTCACCACCGAAGAACTCGATCAGCTCAACATCAACCAGCTTTATAATCAGTATCGGGAAAAATATAGTATTCCCTTTCCTGATGAAATTAAAGCCATACGCGAGCAGTATGGAGTTTCGGCAAGTAAGATGTCTGAGATTCTTGGCTTAGGTGTAAACAGTTACAGACAGTATGAAGCTGATGATATCCCTACTGTTTCTAATGGAAGGCTCATCCTGGCATCAAAAGACCCAGGGGAATTTAAAAAGTTTCTCGAAGCAAGTGCCGCTGTGCTCAATGAGAAAGAGTATCAAAAATTTATTAGCAGAGTTGATGCACTGATAGAAACAGAAAATAAAAACATCTGGGATAAGCTATTCCGGGAGCAAATATTCGCGCATGCTAAACCATCAGAATTCACAGGCTATAAAAGTCCTTCAATCGATAAGATAGCTCATACCATTTCATATTTTGCACAGCATGTTGATTATCTGTGGAAAACCAAGCTTAATAAGCTACTATTCTATTCTGATTTCCTAAACTACAAACGAACGGGTTATTCAATTTGTGGTATTGCTTACCGCGCTATTCAGCTAGGCCCGGTGCCAGCCGAATATGATAAACTTTATGTAAAACTCTTAGATGACAATCTGTTTGATGTGGAGTTTGTGACCTTTAAGGAAAATGGTTATGTAGGTGAAGCATTAAAGAATAAGATAGACTTTGACCCTAAACTTTTTACATCTACTGAGTTGAAAGTACTGGAGGAAGTAAGAAGCAAACTGGCAGATAAAACCAGTTCTGAAATTGTTGATATCAGCCATCTGGAAAAAGCATGGATTGATAATGAGAGTAAACATGAAATCATCAGCTATCAGAAATATGCTTTTGAACTCACGTTATAACCAAATAATTAAAATATAAATATGAAGCATCTGGTCACTGTGTTAGCCTCTATTCTTAGCGGAGTCTCCTGAAAGGGACTCCGCGTTCATTTGGTGCATACTACCAGCATTACGCGGAGTCCCCGAGGCGGGAGACTCCGCTTGGAAAGGAATCGTTGAATGAAGCATATTGTTACGAAGCACCCAATACAATAAATTGAAACGCAATCCTGAGCGGGGAGCTTGCACCATTCTTTTATAATGCTTCAAAGAAGACATAACCTATTCTTAGCGGAGTCTCCTGAAAGGGACTCCGCGTTCATTTGGTGCATTCTACCAGCATTACGCGGAGTCCCCGAGGCGGGAGACTCCGCTTGGAAAAAACCCGCCAGCTGGCGGGTGACATATTGGTAGCCACGGGCGTTAGCCCGTGGTATTAATATGTTAAGATAAAACGCGCCACAGGAAAGTTACGATCGAGCTTCGCACGATTTGGCGCGGACAGATGACGATGATAGAACGATTGCATTTTTGGTTTAAAAAATTGTTGGTGAAGAATATCAGAAAGGGAAGCGTCAGGTCGTAAGACCTGACGGCAATGAAAATAACGCCTGGTATGCTGATGAGTTTCTTACAAAAGTACCCGCATTTATTCTTAGCGGAGTCTCCTGAAAGGGACTCCGCGTTCATTTGGTGCATACTACCAGCATTACGCGGAGTCCCCGAGGCGGGAGACTCCGCTTGGAAAAAAACCTGATCGTTAATCGAAGCATATTGTAGCGAAGGATCCCCCAACTAGAACTGCGTTTTTATATGAGGGGATCCTTCGCTCTGTGCTCTATTTAACAAGTGAACTTATTCGCTATATCGATTTCATTTTTCTTCCAGACCAATTCAAGGATCGCTCAGGATTGGACCA
>JANOUH010000302.1:0-3675 GCA_031416795.1 Cytophagales bacterium
ACACATTTCAACGATGCTAAAATTGATAATCCGAATAAAGTCAGTCTTCGCCCTGACTTCATGATATTAAATTACCCAGTCATCAGTTTCACAGATAGCCTTACCCATCAGGGTTCGCGACAAAATTTAATTGGCACAAAAGTTTTTTCTGCTGGTGAAAAAGTACCCACCAAAGCTAAAGAACTTGGCATGTCAGAAGCAGATATCACCTATTTCTCCAATGAAAAACAAGTAACGCCAAAAACTCCTCCTACGTTCATCACGTCAGCATTAACAGACCAGGCGGTGCCCGTTGGTAATTCACTGGCATTCGTTACTGCCCTGGAGCAAAACAAGGTACCAGTAGAAGTATTCTTCTATGATAAAGGAGTTCATGGCTATGGCATGGTAAACCCGGAAGCGAAAGAACAATGGATCGATGCATGTCTTATATGGATAAAGAAAAATTTTGATAAACCTCCTATGGATTGGGCAAATCTTAAACGCTTTCAGGAAGACAATAAAAAAGTTGGATTACCGAAAGCAAATGAAAATCGCATCGTCTTTATGGGCAATTCCATTACCGAAGGATGGAGTGAATTTGTTCCTTCATTCTTTGAAGGCAGACCGTACATCAATCGTGGCATCAGCGGACAAACCACACCTCAAATGGTATTACGCTTCAAACAAGATGTTGTTGATTTAAAGCCAAAGGTGGTCGTGATCCTTGCGGGCATCAACGACATTGCAGGCAACACCGGCCCAATGACATTGGAACAAAGCCTCGATAACATGATCGCCATGGCACAACTGGCGAAAGCGAATGGAATTAAGGTAGTCTTATCTTCAGTTATCCCTGCCTTTGATTTTCCATGGAGTCCCGGCATGGAGCCTGCCGAAAAAGTAGTTGCACTAAACAAGATGATTAAAGAATATGCGAATAAAAACAGCATCGTATACCTCGATTACTTTTCCGCAATGGCCGATGAACGAAATGGATTGAAAAAAGAATTGGGCTATGATGGCGTGCATCCTAACCTGGAAGGATATAAAGTGATGGCACCCTTGGCGGAGAAAGCCATTGCAGAAGCATTGAAACAGAAGTAAGGTTACCAGCCTAACTTCAAGCCTTGTTTTAACGCTTTTGAATATTTTTTCTTGTCAAAACGATATAGGAAAGGTGCCTTATGAGCGCCTCCCGTTTTGCGCTCCTTCAATTTCTCTAGAATATCAAGCGCCAGAATCCGCTTTTGAAAATTCCTGCGATCCAATGCTTCACCGAGAATCGTTTCATACAGTCGCTGAAGTTCAGGCATGGTGAATTTCTCAGGCAACAGGCTATATCCAACGGGATGATCATTCAAATCCAATCGAAGCGAGTCGAGCGCTTTGGACATGATTTCTTTATGATCATAAATAAGCGTTGGTACTTTATCAATATCCCACCATTTGCAATCGATACTGAGTATATCTGGCTGCGGATTCACTTTTGAAAATTCAACCAACGCATAATAGCCAATCGAAATAAATCGCTTGTTCATCCAACTTTTCTTGTCCGGTATCTTCTTCCCCTTTTCGCGCTTAGGGTCTCCAAACGTGTGAAATTGTTGCAGGTAAATATGATCAAGACCTGTTCTTTCATTCAGCGTTCTCACTGCGGAATCATCCACTGATTCATCATGCTTTACAAATCCACCAGGCAAACACCAGGGGCCCTCATTCCACTTCAGTAAAAGCACTTTGAGTTGATTTTCATGAAAGCCGAATATCACGCAATCCACAGAGACGTAGGGCAAGAACACGCTGTCTCCCCGGAGATAAAAGTCTTTTAATGGCAATGATTTCATAAGGCAATTTAAGCCAAATACACGATTTACAGCAATCGGTCGAAATGTTTTGGCAATCTATAGAGTGTTCTTGAAAAGTCAATACGAAATCGATACTATTGTGTGTGTTTTACACATTGAATCTTATCACCCATTGATCATGAAGAAAGTATTTAAAATAATTCTGTATGCCCTGCTCACAATAGTCATTTTCAGTATTGGCGGATTTACCTACCTATACATTTCTTCCACCATCTCATCTAAAAAGAATATGGCTGAACTTGGGCCAGAAGCATCTACACTGTTGATGGATAGCAAATCCTTTCGGGATCTGAATAAAAATGGAAAGCTGGATGTGTATGAGGATTATCGTCAACCGGTGGAATCGAGAGTAAATGACCTGATGGGGCAAATGAACCTTGAAGAAAAAGCAGGACTCATGTTCATCACCATGACCGGCATTGGCAGTGATGGAGAACTTAGTGAAGCTAAAACCATCTTCAATCCTTTCTCAATTCCTTTTCTGGCAAACTCTGAAATGGTTGTGAACAAGAACATGAATCACTTTAACACCCTTCAATCACCAGAACCTAATGCGTTGGTGAAATGGAATAACAACATTCAGAAACTGGCGGAACGCACACGCTTAGGAATTCCAGTCACTCACGCTACAGACCCACGTCATGGTGTGCCCAATGCACTGGGAGCAAGTATCTATACTCCCTACTTTTCGAAGTGGTGCTCTTATCCTGGCTTTGCCGCCATTGGTGATACGGTGTTGATGCGCGAGTTTGGCGACATTGCACGTCAGGAATATCTGGCCGTTGGATATCGTCTCACATTATCACCGATGGCCGACCTCGCCACCGAACCACGCTGGTGGAGAATCAATGGAACCTTTGGTGAAGATGCTGAGATGTCTGCGCAATTAACCAAAGCATACATCTTAGGCTTTCAGGGCGACAGCATCACCAACCAAAGTGTAGAATGCATGGTCAAGCATTTCACTGGTGGCGGACCGCAAGAGGATGGGATTGATTCACATTTTCCACCAGGCAGACAATCGTATGACGGAAATAATTTCAATTATCATTTAATTCCCTTTGAGAAAGGAGCATTTCCGGCAAACGTAGCACAGGTGATGCCTTACTATGGAATTCCCATGGGCCAAACCAGCGAAGATGTTGGCTTCAGTTATAACAAAGAGATCATCACCGGATTGCTGAGAGCGAAATATCATTTCGATGGCATTGTGTGTACCGACTGGGGACTCGTTACCGATCAGAAAATTCTGTGGATGGAGGGCAAGCCAGCTTCTGCACATGGTGTTGAAAATTTAAGTGAGATTGAACGCGTAAAAAAAATCATTGATGCTGGCTGTGATATGTTTGGCGGTGAAGCTATTCATGAATTGGTAGTAGAATTAGTTAAGTCGGGCCAGATCAGTGAAGGGCGAATTGATATTTCAGTGCGGAGAATTCTGAGAGAGAAATTCAAACTCGGTCTATTCGATAATCCATACCTTACTGAAGAAGGGATTTCGATTTTTGGCAATGAACAATTCAAGGAGAAGGGTCGCGAATCACAGCGCAGATCATTGGTACTTTTGAAGAATGAGAATAACATACTTCCATTGCCATCGACTGCAAAGATTTACCTGCAAGGATTTAATGAAGAGGAGTCAAAGAAGTATGCTGGTGCAACTACTTCTGTCAAAGATGCCGATGTCATTATGGGAGTCTCTAAAAACCCGTTTTAAAATTCTTCACTTCTGTTTTATCAAATTTCCTGTTTACATCTTAAAAGAAATACGATTAAGGGTTCCTTGACTTTTACTTTTCATCCCTGGTAGGATGATGGTTGACCATTT
>JANOUH010000303.1:0-2061 GCA_031416795.1 Cytophagales bacterium
ACACTTCTTTCCAGGGAGATTGTGATATTAATAGTAGTAGCTAACCTGATTGCGTGGCCGCTGGCCTGGTATTTTATGAATCAATGGCTGGACACATTCGCTTACCATATTGATATGAATGTAGCAATCTACTTGCTGGCAGCGGTAGCAGCAGTCATGCTTGCATTGATAACCGTAAGCACGCAAACATTGAAAGCGGCCATGACCAACCCAAGCAATACGTTGCGGTATGAATGACTACTCCACGTGCATCTTTCGCATGGCTACGTGCTTAATGGTATAGCCAATCAGGAGACCCAGCGTGCCAAAGCCTAGAATGATAAAGAGTATATTCTCCTCGAAGGATTGAATTTTTAATTCGAGCAAACGACCAATCCAATAGCCGGTAGTACTTACTGATGCAGCCCACAACAGGCCAGTCACAGTGCTATAGAACAGATATTGCAGAGGACGAAGGCCACTCATACCAATCACCAATGGGATAATAATCCGGAAACCATATAGAAACCGGTAGCTGAACAAGATTTGAAATTTATGCCTATGAAAGAAATCGGTCACGGGCTTTACCTTCTCACTGAGTTTAGGCCGCTTGGCAAGAAAATATTTTCCATTCAGTCTTCCGATGAGATAATAGATCCAGTCGCTAATGAACGAGCCGGAGAAGGCTGCCAACACGGTGAAGGGGAAATTAAAAAGACCTTTGTAGATCAATGACGAGGCCATAAGTATGGCGGTCTCTCCCTCCATGAAGGTGCCAATCAGCAGTGCGATGTATCCGTATTGATCAAGAAATTTTTCCATGCTTCACTTGTTCTTCCAAAAAACTTTTATAAAAATGAACCAACAATTGAAATATTCGTTCTATTATACATTATTTTTGTAGATAATTATCTGATGCATTTTATCTGACGATTTAAAAGCAACAACTGAAATTGAAAACAACACTTGCCCCTTTTGAGCCCGCTGACGCCACGATCAGCTTTGCCATCCCGGCAATAACGCTCATTTGCAACGAACTCTCACCCCGACCGGGGTTCAAGAGCTTCCGAAGGCAAATCAGAATCTGATACCTTTCTTACTAACATACGTATGGCGAATCTGCAAGGCAGGTTTCGCCTGAAGTGCTTTTAAAGCATTTCTATCACATCATTTATTCTAACTCAGCATTTACATTGAATCAAAATATAATTGTCAGAGCAGCTACGGCTGCAGACGCTCATTACTCTGAAACCATCACCAACGAGATGGCTGAATCTGCGAAAGCACGAGGCACCGGTATTGCCAAGCGCTCGCCTGATTATATTAAAATGAAAATGGAAGAAGGCAAAGCCGTGATCGCCATCACACCCGAAGGCACATGGGTGGGCTTTTGTTATATCGAAGCCTGGGAGCTTGAAAACTATGTGGCCAATTCAGGCCTCATCGTATCGCCCGCCTTTCGTAAGTCAGGCGTTGCTACTCAAATCAAACGCAAAGTGTTTGAACTGTCGCGCAAGAAATATCCCAACGCTAAAATTTTTGGATTAACGACTGGCTTAGCGGTGATGAAAATCAATTCAGAACTCGGCTACGAACCCGTTACCTATTCTGAGCTAACTACCGATGAAGAATTCTGGAAAGGGTGCCGCAGCTGCGTGAACTTTGACATACTCATGAGCAAGGAACGCAAGAACTGCATGTGCACCGCCATGCTTTTCGATCCGATAGAAGATGCCAGGAAAAAAGCCGAGCTTGCTAAAACAGTTGTAACACCGGAAGGAGATCTGGAACATCACCGCAAGCGCGAGTTTGCGGGAAACTTCAAGTTGTTCGAGCGCTGGGTTCAATTCAAACAGTTCGTCCTGCTGAAAGGATGGAGAAAGAAAGAAGGCGATGAAGGAAAGAAGTCTTCGATGTTAAGTTTTTTGTTTTTCTGGTAATTAACCTTACCCCCGGCCCCACTCCAGAGGAGAGGGGAGAATAAGTGGATTTAATTTTATAATTTAAATGATTAATTAAGAAATTTTTTTTAGCATTTATCGGTGGATTGGATACTTACTACATTTCCAACAATTTATAAAA
>JANOUH010000304.1:0-22074 GCA_031416795.1 Cytophagales bacterium
CCACAGAAAAAATCAATGTGAAATCGCTGGGCGAACGACTGGAACTGATTGGAATTAATCCTGTCAAGCTGGATGAAAATACGATTTCGAAAAGTATTAATATGTATTCACCCATTGACGGATATGTTTCGAAAGTGAATGTGAATATTGGCAAGTTTACCCAGCCCAGTGAAGTGCTGTTTGAACTGATCAATCCGGCCGATATACACCTGGCATTGACGATTTTTGAAAAAGACCTGAGCAAACTCTCGATCGGTCAAAAGTTATTTGCCTACACGAATAGCCAACCCGACAAAAAACATGAATGTGAGATTATTCTCATCGGCAAAAATCTATCCACGGAAAGAAGCACCGAGGTTCACTCACATTTCGAAAACTATGACAAGAGCCTCGTGCCGGGCATGTACATGAATGCGGAGATTGAAATAAAAAACACAAATGTATATGCGCTGCCCGAGGAGGCAATCGTGCGCTTTGAAAATAATCAATACATCTTCATTACCGAAACAGAAAGCGACTTCACAATACATGAAGTAAAGACGGGCGACTCAGAAAATGGATTCATCGAAATTATTTCTGGTGCCGATTTAGTCGACAAAAAAATTGTGTTGAAGGGCGCCTACAATCTTTTGATGACCATGAAAAATAAAGTAGAAGAATAATGGACCCGAAAAACCATTGGTACCTATCCATTAACTAAACAAGTGGTGGGGGTGGTATTAAAATATTCCGCTATAATTGCATCCCTTATCAATAAACCGATTGGAGTTATTAGACCAACTTACATGGCAAGACATGCTCATCTATGGGCTGGGCTTTTTTGCTCAATCGTTGTTTGGGGCACGCACGATCATTCAGTGGATCCAATCCGAGCGTGCAGGGCGCGTAGTCTCGCCCACACTATTTTGGATTTTTAGTCTCAATGGTTGCTTTCTGTTTCTCATCTATGGGGTGCTTAGAAATGATATCGTCATCCTCTTCGGACAAACCATTTCGTTTTACATCTACGTCCGCAATCTTCAGTTAAAAGGATTTTGGATTAAGATTCCTTATGCATTACGCGCCATTATTCTGCCGCTACCTCTTCTGCTTTTTTTGTGGGTTGGTATTTATTCGCCTGAAACATTCGAACAAACATTTAGCAAAGCTGATTTCACCGATCGATTTATGATCATCGGCAGCATGGGTCAGCTGCTTCTCAATTTCAGATACCTGTACCAATGGTATCATTCGGAAAAAGTAAATGAATCCATCTTGCCGTTGGGCTTTTGGGTGATCAGCGCTGTGGCTTCGGTTATGGTCGTGATATACGGATTATACCGTCATGATCCTGTATTGCTGGTGGCGCAAGGACTCGGGCTGATCGCTTATTTAAGAAATATTTACTGGTCTTTATTCAAGGCTCCACGATCTTCCATTCCAGATTGAAAAATTGGTGCTGGAAGTTTTGAAAATGTATTTGCCAACCAAAAGCAAATCGCCATCAGTAGTGCTCCGGCAAAAAAGGGTACATGAAAATCCATTCCATAGAGAAAACCACTTACACCCATTCCGGCCGCGCGCGCCAGTGAACCAAAAGATTGATTCACTCCCAGCACCTGACCTATATCTTTTGGATCAGAATACTTGGATATCAACGAAGTGATGCTGGGCGTAAGGCAACCATTGGCAAGTGCAACGAGTGCAAGGCCAACTAATTCAAGGGGAATAAAATAAGATTCACCAACCAAAGGCAACATCACCATTCCTGAAATCATAAAAAATGTTCCGTAGGCCAACATCTTCTTCTCACCAAACCATTTTACCATACGGCCCACCAGGGCGCCCTGAACGATAGCAGTAGCCAATCCCGTAAAGGCAAACACATAACCAATTTGTTTATCATTGAGGCCGTCTACTTCTTTCCACATTAATGAACAAGCCATATTCATGAGCATAAACGCTGCAATGAATATGAAATTGATGAGTAGTAATTCGCGTATGGATGGCTTCTTTAATTCAGTAATTATTCCGGTAACCACTTTAAAATTAAAGGGAGCATCGGCTCGTTTTTTCTTCGTTGATTCCGGTAGCAGGAAGTAAGCTAAGCCCAGGTTGACAAAAGACATGCTTGCCGTCACATATCCCACCCAGTCTACCTGCCCGGGCGTTGAGATACTTTTAAGAAACCCTCCTAGCGTAGGACCAACAATAAAACCAATTCCAAAGGCGGCCCCCAAAAGTCCGAGTGTCTTTGTGCGCTCTTGCGGAGTGGTGACATCGGCAATGTATGCTTGAGCAACCGAGATGTTGGCTGAACCAATTCCAGAAAGAAGTCTGGATAAGAATAAAATCGGCAATGCATTTACTTGTGCAAATACAAGGTAAGCCAAACCCGTGATGAGCACGCTCACCAGGATGATCGGTCTTCGTCCATGGCGATCACTTAATGTTCCCCAAAAGGGAGCAAAGAAAAAATTCATGATCGGGTAGATCATGGCGATTAGTCCAATCTGATAATCTTGTGCTCCGAGCTCTTTCGTGAAAATGGGTAAAATCGGAATGATGATCCCAAACCCCAACATATCGATGAAGATGGTGATGAACAAAACGAACAGCGGAGATTTTCTCATGTAATTAAAATAGCGAGCGAATTTGCAACTTTGCCCTCATGCTCACAAGTTATCTTTCTCACATCGCCAGGTCTAACATACAAGATTACCTCGTTGAGCATGAACGTGAGGATGAAAAAGTTTTGGTGTTAAAACAGAAGGAAATTGATGGCATTCCCACTTCCATAATCGCAACTCAGCTAAGTGGTCGAAGAAAAGCAAAGTCAAAACTTCCTACCTGGTATAAAACCAATGGTATCATCTATCCGCCAACAGTTAACCTGGAGCAGTGTTCATCAGAAGCAACCGCTATTTTCAAAACGCATGTTATTAGCTCCATTCTTTCAACCAAACGAGTGGCGGTTGATTTAACCGGTGGGCTTGGTGTTGATACTTTCTTTTTAGCAACCGTATTTGAAACGGTTCATTATGCTGAGCCAAACGCTGAACTCTTCGAGATTACAAGACACAACCATCATCAGCTCGGAGCATCAAACATTACACATCAGTGCATATCGGCCGAAAAATTTATTGAACATTGCGATCTTGAGTTTGACCTGGTTTACCTCGATCCTTCGCGCAGAGATGAAAACTCACGAAAGGTTTATAAGCTAGCCCACTGCTTTCCTGCTATCACTGCCCTTCAGCCGATATTATTTAACAAAAGTCTTTTCATTTTATTGAAAGCCTCCCCGCTCCTTGACATCCAACAGGGTTTGCGTGAAATTGAACGAGTAAAAAAAGTGTTTGTTGTTTCGGTTGGAAATGAGTGTAAAGAGCTCCTTTTTCTGGCTGAAAGAAATTATGCGGGCGAACCGCTTATTGAAGCCGTTGATCTTTTTGAAAATGGAAACGTGCGATCATCTTTTACTTTCACCGTTCCGGATGAAAGAAAGGCTCATGCTATGCTGGGTGAACCGGATTCTTACTTATACGAGCCTAACGCCTCCATTCTAAAATCAGGAGCTTTTAAATTGATATCTGAAAAGTTTGCGCTAACCAAGCTGGATGTCAACACACATCTTTATACTTCTGCGGTTGTGGTTCCAAACTTTCCTGGTAAAGTCTTTATCATTGAATGTCTCAATCCTGATGCTAAAAAATTAAAAGAACTTCTGCCTGAAGGCAAAGTAAATGTTGTGTCAAGAAATTATCCATTAACCCCTGACGAGCTAAAAAAGAAATTACGCTTACGCGATGGGGGTGCTAAGTTCTTGATTGGGTTCGCTTCTTCAAAAAAGAAATACCTTGCCTTCTGTTCGAGGATTACAGGTATTTGATCACTTCTTCCACCGGTGTTTCACCAAGAAAAGACTTTACAAATTTACGCTCACGGGAATAGACATAAATTGCGGGTGTTGGTATTGACCCAAAATTCACAAATACATCCTGGAATTCAGCTTGGCCAAACTTGATATTGGGTTTGTTCGTAAGATTATACGTTTTAGCAAAATTCTCAATATGATGAACCGAATCCGCTGCTATGAATAGCAATTCATAATTTTTGAAGGCCTCACTCTTTTCTGCAATTTCCTTAGCCTCACGCTGGCAATGATCGCAATCGGTGTTAAATAAAATGAGAATGCTGGCTCCTGGCAGATTGCGTGTAGAAGACGATTCCCCGCTCAGGGTTTTATAATCAAGATAAGGAAGCTCATTGATTTCCTCGTTTGGGTTTTCGGCTGACTTTTTAGACGCCTGATCACAATTCCACAAACAAATAGCAGCAATCGCTGCGAAAATAAAAACAAAAATTCTGCGTGTCATATGAGTTAAAAGTATTGAAGTATAACATAAACCATGAGGAAGAACAAGCCCGAAGTACCATATAGCTTAATTACTTTTCTCCTGTTTTGCACATCTTCCCACCACAACATCATCCACGGCTTGATAAGACCTAAGACCATAAACAAAAAAGAAGTAAGGCTGAGCAGGAGAATCAATAACCGAACATAATACATGACACAAAATTACATTTTAATCACTGCCTTTGCCACTGGTTTGCCGAACTCAAATAAAATTCGACTGCGTAAACTATTAGACTAAACCATGAATTATATTTGCCCCTCTTTTAAAAAGTTGGATTGAAGGCGCACGAATTTATTTCACTCTATCGTGCGGACAGCCTGGTACAGACGCTGGCCGAGGGGATTCGTACGCTCACTTCAAAATCTGTTCGCATCAAAGGACTTCATGGAAGCTTGGATGCGGTGATTTTCTCCGCAGTATTTAAAAGCGTGCGCGCCAATCATGTCGTTGTTTTGTCCGACAAAGAAGAAGCGGCTTATTTTCTCAATGATCTGCAACATCTGCTGGGCGATAAAGAAGTATTCTTCTTCCCCATGTCATATAAGCGGCCTTATGAATATGAAGAGGTTGAGAACGCCAATATTCTCATGCGGGCTGAGGTGCTTAATCAACTGAGTAATCATCCGGAAGGAAATGTGATTGTCACTTATCCTGAAGCTATTTCGGAAAAGGTGATTAACAAGAAAGCCCTTTCATCAAACACATTTTTGATCACCAGGGGTGAAATACTTGATAGGGCGTTTTTGGAGGATTTTCTTCACTCGTATGATTTTGAAAAAACAGATTTCGTTTACGAAGCCGGGCAGTTTGCCATTCGTGGTGGAATCATTGACGTGTTTTCCTTTGCGAATGAATATCCGTATCGCATCGAATTATTTGGTGATGAGGTGGACAGCATTCGCTCTTTCGATCCGGGTTCTCAACTTTCGGTTGATACCCTCAGCAAAATAAACCTGATGCCCAACGTGCAAACGCGTTTAGTTCAGGAAGAACGTCAATCCCTTTTTGATTTCATGTCAACCAACTCTCGGGTCTGGCTGAAGGATACCGAGATGGCCAGAGATGTGATTGCCCGTTGTTTTGATAAGGCAAGCGCAGGTTTTGATAAAGTCCTTCGCGAAAGCGGACAGACTAAAGTGGTGCTGGAACCCAATCAACTCTTTAATACCGGAGATGATTTCATTCAAAACCTGAATGGTCTGTCGCGGATTGAGTTTGGATCCAAATTCCTTTTTGAGTCTAAACAAGTTTTTGATTTCTCTTCTTCGGCTCAACCTTCGTTCAACAAAAATTTTGAGCTGCTCGCTGCAAACCTGCTGCAACAGCAAATGCAAGGATACAGTAATTTCATCGCTGCAGAACAGCCTCGCCAGGTAGAACGACTTCATGGAATTTTTGAAGAGATCCATCCTGAGATCAGATTTCAATCGCTCGGGTTTTCTTTACGGCAGGGTTTTGTTGATCACACCACCAAAGTGGTTTGCTATACCGATCATCAGATCTTCGAACGTTTCTACCGATATCGCAACAAAGAAAAGTTTTCAAAATCGAAGGCCCTCACGTTCCGTGATTTGCAGACTCTTCAGCCTGGCGATTTTGTAACCCATATTGACTATGGTATTGGCAAGTTTGCCGGGTTAGAAAAAAAGCAAGTTGAAGGCAAAGATCAGGAAGCGATTCGTTTGGTGTTTCGAGATGATGATTTGCTTTACGTAAGCATTCACTCCCTTCACAAAATTTCTAAATACTCAGGCAGAGATGGTGCAACGCCTTCGATCAGCAAGTTGGGCAGTGGTGAATGGGATAGCAAAAAAGCAAAAGCCAAGAAGAAGGTTAAAGACATTGCCAAGGAGCTTATCGAGTTGTATGCCAAGCGCAAGGGCGCACCGGGTTATGCGTATCTGCCCGACAGTTTTTTGCAAGCCGAATTGGAGTCTTCTTTTATCTATGAAGATACTCCTGATCAAGCCAAGGCAACTGAAGATGTTAAGCGCGATATGCAGCAACCTCACCCTATGGATCGCCTGGTTTGTGGGGACGTTGGTTTTGGAAAAACAGAAGTTGCCATTCGTGCCGCCTTCAAAGCAGTCACCGAAGGAAAGCAAGTAGCGGTTTTGGTGCCTACAACGATATTGGCGATGCAGCATTATCGAACCTTCTCAGAACGCCTTCGTGGCTTGCCGGTAACCATTGATTATGTTTCGCGCTTTAAGAACGATAAGGAAATCAAAGAAATTATTGCTGCCGTAAAAGATGGTAAGATCAACTTATTGATTGGCACACATCGAATTGTGAGCAAAGATGTCGAGTTCAAAGATCTCGGCCTTTTGATCATTGACGAAGAACAAAAATTTGGTGTGAAGGTAAAAGATCGATTGAAAGAACTAAAGGTTAATGTTGATGTTCTCACGCTTACGGCCACACCGATTCCAAGAACATTGCATTTTTCTTTAATGGGTGCGCGTGACTTAAGCATCATCTCAACACCCCCGCCCAACCGTCAGCCGGTCACTACCGAACTTCATACATTCGATGAGGTTGTTATTCGCGATGCCGTAAGTGCTGAGCTAAGAAGAGGAGGTCAAGTCTTTTTTGTTCACAACCGGGTAAGCGACATTGAGCAAATTGCAAACATTATTTATAGGCTTGTTCCTGATGCACGCATTGGCATCGCTCATGGCCAAATGGATGGTGACAAGCTCGAAAAAGCAATGGTGAAATTTATTGAGGGAGAATATGATGTGCTGGTCTCCACCAACATCATCGAATCTGGTCTTGATATTCCCAATGCCAATACCATTATGATCAATCAGGCTCATATGTTTGGCCTTAGTGATTTACATCAGATGCGTGGGCGCGTAGGGCGATCAAACAAAAAAGCATATTGTTATTTATTAACTCCACCCAGTTCGGTGCTTTCTTCTGATTCGCGCAAGCGACTGGCCGCACTGGAAGAGTTTTCTGATTTGGGTGATGGTTTCAAAGTAGCCATGCGCGACCTTGACATACGCGGGGCGGGTAACTTATTGGGGGCCGAACAAACGGGCTTTATCACCGATTTGGGTTTTGACACCTACCACAAGATTCTTGATGACGCCATTCAGGAACTCAAGGAAACAGAATTTAAAGAGTTGTTTGCGGAAGAGCTTTCCAAAAAAGCAAAACTGGTTGTGCCTGACTGTGTGATAGAAACTGACCTTGAGATTTTAATACCAGATACCTACATCAACAATACAAGCGAAAGACTTCAGCTCTACTCAACACTGGATAGCATCAAAGATGAAGAGGCGCTAAGCAAATTCAGAGATTCCTTAAAAGATCGATTTGGTGCTTTACCTGTTCCGGTTGAACAATTGATTAACTCCGTTCGGCTGAGATGGATTGGTGAATCGTTGGGATTTGAGAAAATTAGTCTGAAGAACGAGAAGCTGCGCGGGTATTTTGTTGTGGGTAATGATGCTTATTTCAAATCTGAGGTTTTTGGAAAAGTTCTGTCTTTTGTTCAGGGTCATTCAAAGCGCTGTCGGCTGAAAGAGACCGGTAGTAAACTTTTATTAACCGTGGAAAATATACTTAGCGTTGAAGGTGCCATTGAAATTCTGGGGCCTCTCTCTTCTTACAATTCCAAATCTTCCAGCGAAACGCTCTCCGCATAGGCCAGCAGATTTTTCTGATCATTAAAAGCATGGATAAGAAGAACTCGTTTGAGCTGAGGCGAATAATACACTTCTACAAAAAATTTACCCGAATGATAGAGATAAACCTTTTTCGATTCTTCACTTCTTGAAGTAATGTAGGTGGTCTTTGAGGCAACGAGTTCACACTTCTTTTCAAAGGAGGCAACTTTAAAATCATCTATTGAGATCATAACAAATTTTGTAGTGATCTCTTCAGGAGAAAAATATGCCATATTTTATAAAACTTTGTTTTTGAAGAATTTAGCGATTCGTGAAGCCCGGTGTGTTGTATTTTTATCCCAAAATGAAATTATACTTTTTCCAAATTAAGATCGTTTGTGTGATATTCAAAGGCTGTTACTTTAATGAAGGATTTATCAAAAAGTCCGTAGTCTTTGGAAAACTTTGATTTATCTATTTATATTAGCGGTTACTTTGATTTATAACCAAATGCAAATGAAGTATTTTAAGTCACTCCTGTTTCTAGTTGGGTTATCCGCCATCATCAGTTCTTGCTCCTTATTTGGAGGAAAGGGAGGAAAACCAACCGCTCAAAACCCCGGGCAAATGAGCACTGCCACTGGTCTTGCCTATACTCAAGATGAAGGTGAAGGGTTTGAAGTTAATCCTTACGAATCTCAGCCTCCAGCACCGAATATGGTGTTTATTGAAGGAGGTCGAACTGTGTTGGGTTCCTTTGAGGAGGACGTAATGTCGTCTCGCGACAACGTAGAAAGAACCGTTTCTGTGGCTTCTTTTTATATGGACGAAACCGAAATTGCTAACATTCACTGGCTAGAATATTTGCATTATCTAAATGCAGACTCTACTCCAAATGATGGTGGACGTGCCTACAGAGCCGCTCTGCCTGATACATTGGTTTGGAGATCCAATCTGGCTTTTAATGATCCATATGTAGAGCATTATTTACGCTATCCTGGTTTTCGTTATTTCCCTGTTGTGGGTGTCAAATGGGCGCAAGCTAATTCCTTTTCTGTTTGGAGAACGGCCAAAGTAAATGCTGATCTAGCTGAAAAAGCTGGTATCGCAGCTCCTGAGGCTGGTGCCGGACGTATTCCTTTGGAGTCTGGAGTTGTCATTCCTGCTTATCGTTTACCAACTGAAGCAGAATGGGAATATGCAGCACAGGCGTTGATTGGAACTCAGTGGCTTGATGAATTGCAGACCCATCAGCGTCTTTATCCTTGGGATGGTCACGCTTTGCGTAATCCTTACGGTAAGCAAATGGGATCTTTCCTTGCAAACTTTAAAAGAGGTCGTGGCGACTATGCCGGTATCGCTGGAAGATTGAACGATGGTGCTTTGATTACTTCTTATATCTATGAATACCCTCCAAATGATTATGGCTTATATAATATGGCCGGTAACGTGAGCGAGTGGGTAATGGACGTTTACCGCCCGCTATCTCATCAGGATTTTGATGATCTAAACCCTATCCGAAGAGATGACTTCATCGATAGTCATACTGAATATAAAAACCGTTATACAAAAACAGAGCGTGATTCAACAATCACATTACCTAACGGCACAACAAAAAACATTAAGATTGCTGACTATCAGAAGAACCCAACCGGGTTCATTTCTTTAATCTCTGATAAAGTTCGTGTTTATAAAGGCGGATCTTGGAAAGATGTGGCTTACTGGATGTCACCGGGTACACGTAGATTCCTGGATCAGGATTCTGCTACAGCAACCATCGGTTTCCGTTGCGCAATGATTCGTGCGGGTTCTAACTACTAATAAAATTTTATTTTAGATAAGAAGCCCTCCAAGCGGAGGGCTTTTTTATTGTGCTTCCGCCAGGCAAGCAATGCTTAATTCAGAACAACCGTGATTTAAAAGTTGATGACCGCATGCTTCAAGTGTTGCACCTGTGGTGATCACATCATCAATCAACAAAATTCTTTTGTTTACTATCTTCTCCGGATGCTTTATAAAAAAAACATCCTTCACATTTTCCCAACGCTCTATTTTTGTTTTTCTCGTTTGAGTTTTCGTTTTGATTTTACGCTCGGCTATGCTTTCATCCCAGGGGATTTGCATTGAACTGCTCAGCCCTTCGGCAAATTTTGCGCTTTGGTTATATCCTCTTCTGCGTTTACGCGATGGATGCAAAGGAATGGGTATGATTAAATCAAAGTCCTTACCATAGCCCGAGTCAGCCAGTTCTTTACCATAAATTTTTCCAAGCCTTATTCCAACCTCAGGATGATTATTGTATTTCAACTGATGAAGTAAATGCTGAACGACACCTGTCTTCCTGAATTTTAAAAATGCCATCGCATGGGCCAAAGGCAGGCGGCCACTGAGTCTGGATTTTATTGTGTTATCGATCTGCTCATGATACTTCGTTTTGGGAAGCTCAAGAATACAGCGTGTGCATAGTATTTCTTCTCCTTTGTAAAGAGAATTTGAACAACCAAGGCAATGATTTGGGAAAAAGAGAGTTACAAAATCACCCCAAAGAGGAAATGCCGACTTTCTCAAATTTGATTTAACCTGAATTGAGCTCATCTTTGAAGTCTAAAAAGAAAAACCATGGGCCTCGTAGAGCAATTTAATGAATACCGCAGCAAAATGAATGAAAAGATTCTGGCTGGCGATAATCTCATTATTAAACGAATATTCAATTTAGACACTAATGCATATCAAGAGGGAGCGCTGGATGTAAAGTCAAAGGAGCTCATTGGATTAACCTGCTCATTGGTGTTGCGATGTGATGATTGCGTTAAGTATCATCTTGGAAAATGTAAGGAAGTTGGCTTTACCACGGCCGAAGTTCATGAAGCAATGGGTGTAGCGACATTGGTGGGTGGCACCATCGTAGTTCCCCACTTACGCAGAGCCTTCGAATATTGGGAAGAATTGAGCAAAAGTTGATATGATAAAGAGAGACTTAGATCTGGAGCGACAGTGGTATCGTCTTCTTGTAGAACTTGAGCGGTTGCTTGAGAAAAAACCTAAAGACCTTAACGGTGTCCTTTTTATCATTGGCATACAAGAACTGGGCAAGGGGGCAAAACTCTTTTCCAAAGAGGAAAAGCAGGACCTCATGCACATTGCTATCTGTAAAGTATTGAGCCTGGCTGGCTACTACGAACTTGAAGGTTTGGACTCCGAAGGCTGGCCACATTGGAAACTGATTAAAAAACTTCCTCATTTTGATTTGCTGGACCAGGAGAAACTGTTGAAAATGCACGTGCTTGAATACTTCGAAAAAGAGTACAACTGGAGCTTTCCATTGCCTAGCTCCGAGCTTTGATAAAAGAGTTCTATATTTCTATCTTAGTAAGATTAAAAACTATCTTTAAGATAAGTTCGTTTTAGCATACATGGGTGAGGGGATCAATCGCATCAGTGAAAAGATAAAATCTTTTAAAAAGAGGTATTACCTCAATCTGCTTATTCGCGGAAGTATTTTCACTCTTTCTGCAATCCTGATTTATTTTATTATTGCCTCTTTACTGGAATACAATCTCTGGCTTGGACGCAGTACACGATTTCTAATCTTCGCTTCTTTTTTTGCACTGGTTGGTTGGTGTATTTATCATTTTTTAAAAGAGCCTTTAGCCTGGTGGATTTATCATAAAGGGTTAGGTGAAGAGGAAAGTGCCAAATTGATTGGAAGATTTTTTCCTTCTGTGGGCGACAAATTATTGAATGTAATTCAGTTGGCTTCGTCTCAGGAAAGAAGCGCCTTGTTAGATGCCGGCATTTCGCAAAAGTCTATTTCATTTAAAGATGTCTCTTTCGAAACGGCCATCGATCTCAAAGAGAACAAGCGGTACTTGAAATATTTCCTCATTCCTTTTCTACTCATTCTCATATTATGGATTGTTAACCAGGGAATATTCACACAAAGCACAACTAGAATTGTAAAGTTCAACCAGGAGTTTTCTCCGGAAGCGCCATTCCGCTTTGTGTTACAAAACCAAAACCTTCAGGCGTTTTTTAATGAAGACTTCACGCTTGCACTTAAACTCGAGGGAGACGCTATTCCGGCTGCAGCCTATATCGTTTCGGGAGAGCAGCGTTGGAAGATGGAAAAAACAGAGGCTGGAGCATTTTCATACACCTTCGAGAAAATGCAGAACGAAGTTGTACTTCAGATTGAAGCTTCAGGCTTTTTATCGGATGTGTACACCGTTCAACTTATCAATCGCCCGGAGCTTACCCAGTTAAAAGCAACACTTGATTATCCTGCTTATCTGAAACGCAAGTCTGAACAATTAAATAATGCTGGAAATCTGGAAATCCCTGAGGGTACAAAAGTGACATGGCAGATAGGAGCTTCCAGCACCTCCAAGGCCACTATGGTATTTTCTTCTGATCAGAGTCAGAATGAAATGCAATTGATTGATAATGAGTCGTTTAAAATCAGTAAGAACTTCACTAATCCTGAGCAATATTCGATTGTCCTTGAAAATGATCGCAGCAAGAATAAAGATCAGATCAACTATTCTATCGCAGTAATTAAAGATCAGTTTCCACAAATCGTTGTGGAAAATCTTCGCGACTCTGTTCTCTTCAGCACTATCTATTTGGGCGGATTGATTACTGATGATTATGGACTCACGGCTCTTAAGTTGAATTATCAAATCATAAAAGGAAACAAAGAGTTGCCTCTATCTCACATCGTGATTCCAATTGCCCAGAGCACGCAGCAAAATTTTTATTATCAATGGACTCTTGATTCCTTAAAGCTTGAGCCCGGTGATAAACTTAGTTATCATTTTCAGGTATGGGATAATGACGGTGTGAATGGAAGGAAGTCATCGCGTTCAGCAAATTATACGTTCAGCCTTCCCGGCAAAGAAGAGTTAAAAGATCAAATCAGCAAGTCTGAACATTCTGCTGAAAACAAAATCGATCAAAGTCTTCAGAAGGCAAAAGAATTGAAACAATCCATTGAAGAAGCACAACAAAAATTAAGGGGAAAGCAAACGCTGGACTGGCAGGATAAAAAGATGCTGGAAGACTTGATCAAGCAAAGAGAAAAATTGGACCAGGCCATTGATGCATTGCAAAAAGAGAATGAATTACTGGAAAAGAAAAAAGATAATTTCTCTGAAGAGAGCGAGCGTATCCAAGAGAAGTCAGAGCAGATTCAGAAATTAATGAATGAACTGCTCGATGATGAAACCAAAAAAATGTTTCAGGAACTAGAGAAACTTTTAAAGGAAAATGCAGACGCAAACCAGATCCAGAAAATGTTGGATAAGATGGATCGTAAAGAAATTAATCTTGAGAAGGAGCTGGAAAGAACATTGCAATTATTTAAGCAGTTGCAATACGAATACAAGGCCGAGCAAGCTCTTGATGATTTAAAGAATCAGATTGAAAAACAAGAGGAGCTGCTTTCCAAAACAGAAAAACTCACCACTGAAGAGAAGAAGAACAAGGACACTGATAAGGAAAAACAAAATGCAGAAGGCGGTGAAAAAACAGCTTCGGAGAAACTAGCGGAGGATCAGGAAGAACTTCAGAAGGAATTCGAAGAATTAGAAAAATCTCTTGACGAACTGGATAAGCTTGGCGAAGAATTAGAGAAACCCGAGGCTTCGCCCGCTGAAGAAGAGAAACAAGAAGTAAAAGAGGCTCAGGAAAAAAGCAAGCAAGAGCTTCAAAAGAATAGTCCAAAAAAGTCAAAAGAGCAGCAGCAGAAATCCATCAGTAAAATGAAGGAAATGGAAAAGGAGATGGAGGGTATGCAAAGCTCCATGGAGATGGAAATGGACATGCAAAACCTGGAGAGCCTGCGTCAGATTATCCACGGCTTAATTAAACTCTCGTTCGATGAGGAGTCATTAATGAAAGATTTTAGTGGTGTGCAACAGACCGATCCAAAATATATCTTCCTTTCACAAAACCAATTAAAGCTTAAAGATGACGCTAAAATATTGGAAGACAGCTTATTAGCGCTTGCTAAGAAGGACGCCTTCATGGGCTCCATTGTTACTAAAGAAGTAGGAGAACTAAATAGTCACATTGATAAGTCGGTGGAGAATATCAAAGAGCGCAGGAAGGCAAATGCCAGCAGCGAGATGCAGTTTTCTATGACTAGCATGAACAACCTAGCGCTGATGCTCAATGACCACTATAATATGATGATGGATATGATGGCCAATGCTCAGCCTGGTGGAAAAAAGAAGAAAGGGCAACAACCAAGTTTAGGCAAGATGCAACAAATGCTTAATCAGCAAATGGAAGAAATTAAGAATAGTGGAAAGACGGGACGTCAACTTTCTGAGGAGATGGCTAAGATGGCTGCAGAACAAGAGCGCATTAGAAGATCATTACAGGAAATGCAAGAGAAGCTTAAGGAGAATGGAGGGCAGATACCGGGAGGAGATTTGCCGGGAAAGATGGAACAGACGGAGTTTGATTTAGTTAATAAGCAGATAACGGAGCAAACCATTAAAAGGCAGAAAGAGATTTTAACTCGACTATTGGATGCAGAGAAATCTATGAGGGAACAGGACCAGGACGAGGAAAGGAAAGGTGAGACGGCAAAAGACTATAGCAAAGAGATACCACGGGAGTTTGAAGAATACTTGAAACTAAAAGAAAAAGAGATAGAATTGTTGAAAACGGTACCTCCAAAGCTTTACCCATATTATAAGAAGGAAGTTAACGAGTACTTTAAGCGAATAGGAACCCAGGAATAAACCATCATCACGTATAGCATGAAGAATATCCGCATTGAAATACCATCCTTGTCTGAGAACATCAGGGTGATTGAAAGCTTCATAGACAATGCCAAGGAGAAGTTTCACCTGAATGAAGACATTTATGGCAATATTATGATTGCCGTAACAGAGGCCGTAAACAATGCGATTCGTCATGGCAATAAAGCAGACTCTACTAAAAACGTGTCATTGGGCCTTTCCCTGGAAGAGGGCATGATTAAGTTTCGTATAGAGGATGAAGGCCTTGGTTTCGATTTTCACAATCTGCCCGATCCTACAGCACCAGAAAATCTTGAAAAACCAGGAGGCAGGGGCATATTTCTAATGAAGCATTTGGCCGATGAGGTGGATTTCTCCCTGAAAGGAAAAGTAGTTGAGCTTAGCTTTTATATCAACACCTGATGTCCTCCGTTCACTTCTTCTATAACGAAGTAAGGTTCAAGCTTAGAACTCCCCGCAAAGTTACATCCTGGATAAAAAGAGTAGTGGATAAAGAAGGCTCCTCCATTCAGGAAATCAATTATGTGTTTTGCTCAGATTCCTACCTTCTGACCATGAATCAGGGATTTCTCAAGCATAATACCCTAACAGACATCATCACTTTTGACAATTCAGAGAAGGCATCTGTTTTGGAGGGTGAGATTTATATTAGCGTTGAACGGGTGGAAGAAAATGCCAAGAAATATAATGTTCCATTTGAGGATGAATTGAATAGGGTGATGATCCATGGTGTACTACACTTGTTGGGCTATAAGGATAAAAAAACCACTGAAAAGGCCCTTATGCGCAAAAAAGAAGAAGCTTGTCTATCTTTACGCAAATAGTTTCACGTGGAACAATTCAATGGGATTACGATTGACTTTAATTTAATGTTTCACGTGGAACAAACAGAAAAATAATGTTTCCAGAATACGATGTAATTGTAGTGGGGGGTGGACATGCCGGTTGCGAGGCAGCTGCAGCTGCAGCCAACTTGGGATCTAAGGTCTTACTTGTGACCATGAATATGAACACAATAGCACAGATGTCCTGTAATCCCGCAATGGGAGGTGTAGCCAAAGGACAAATTGTAAGAGAGATCGATGCCCTTGGGGGCTATTCCGGTATGGTGTCAGATAAGTCCATGCTACAATTTAGAATGCTCAACCTATCAAAGGGACCGGCCATGTGGAGTCCTCGCACACAAAATGATCGTATGCTGTTTGCGGAGAAATGGAGACTAGCTCTAGAAAATACCAAGAACGTGGACTTCTGGCAAGAAATGGCGACCAGTCTTATAATAAAAGATAAAAGAGTAGTCGGCATTAAAACCGCGCTTGGTTTGGAAATAAAAGGAAAAGCAGTAATCTTAACTAATGGAACATTTCTGAATGGAAAGATTCACATTGGCGAAAAACAATTCGGTGGTGGCAGGGCTGCAGAGAAGAATGCCACAGGATTGACAGAACAACTAGTTGAGCTTGGATTTGAAGCTGGGAGAATGAAAACCGGAACACCTCCGAGAATTGATGGACGCTCACTAAACTATGCTGTCATGGAAGAGCAAAAGGGAGATGAAAATCCCGGAAAGTTCTCCTTCTCAGATACTGAGCCCTTAAAAAAACAATTGAGTTGCTGGATCACTTATACCAATGAATCCGTACACAAAGAACTAGAAAAAGGGTTTGACAGATCTCCGATGTTTCAGGGCCGGATTAAAGGACTTGGTCCAAGATACTGTCCGTCTATTGAGGATAAGATTAACCGGTTTGCAGAACGGGAGCGTCATCAGATATTTGTTGAACCCGAAGGCTGGAATACCATCGAGATATACGTGAACGGATTCTCAACATCACTTCCAGAAGATGTTCAATACAAGGCCATTACGAAGATAAGTGGTTTTGAAAACGCTAAAATGTTTAGGCCTGGATACGCAATAGAGTACGATTATTTTCCCCCAACACAATTAAGGATGAGTTTAGAGACTCAACTAATTGATAATCTGTTCTTTGCAGGACAAATAAATGGAACAACAGGCTATGAAGAAGCAGCATGCCAGGGCTTAATGGCAGGAATTAATGCACATAATAAGGTGCAAGAAAAAGAGCCTTTTATCTTAAAAAGATCCGAAGCATATATTGGTGTGCTGATCGATGACCTCGTAAACAAAGGTACCCAAGAACCGTATCGCATGTTCACGTCAAGGGCTGAGTACAGAATTTTATTACGGCAGGACAATGCCGACCTAAGACTCACAGAAAAAGGTCATCAATTAGGATTGGCAAGTGACGAGCGATTAGAAAAAGTTAAAGAGAAAAAAGAAGCTATTGCATCTCTATCAAAAGAGTTAAGCGAAATGAGAGTGGTTCCGCTCATAGTGAACGAAGCTCTGACTCTTTTAGAAAGCGCCACGATTACTGAGAAAATCCCTGTCGTGAATCTTCTCAGGCGTCCACACATAGGAATGAACGAGCTTAAAAGAATAGACAAACAAATTGAAGAGCGTCTAAAGAAATACCCTGAAGAAATTCAGCAGCAAGTAGAGATCACAATAAAATATGAATCCTATATAGAACGAGAACAAAAACTTGCTGAGAAAATAGAAAGCCTCGAATCTTACACGATCAAATCTGATTTCGATTATGATAGGGTGAAGGCGCTCTCCAGTGAAGCGAGGGAAAAACTCAAACGCATCAGACCAGAAACGATCGGACAAATGTCACGTATCAGCGGAGTATCACCAGCAGACGTTTCTATCCTAACAGTATATCTTGGCAAATAATGGCTTCCGAAATTATTACGACTTGCCCGATTTGCGATCATGAGAAATTTACTTTCTACACCAGCGCCAAGGACTACACAATAACCGGAGAGGTTTTCGAATTAAGGCAATGCACACATTGCAACTTTATCATGACAAGTCCACGCCCAGATAAAGAATCGATCGGAAAATATTATGCTTCAGAGAATTATATCTCTCACTCCGGTAAGTCAAAAACTCTGTTTGATAAAATATATCTTTCATCGAGAAACATCACGCTGAATTGGAAACTCCAACTGATTAAAGAATACGTTCATAATACCGAAAGCGTTCTCGATTATGGATGCGGTACTGGCGAGTTTCTTAACTATATGAAAAAGAATGGTTGGAGTGCTTCCGGTGTTGAACCAGCTGAAAACGCGAGGCAAAAAGCCAATCAACTTGTCGACAATAAAGTTTCAAAAGATCTCGAAGCATTCAAGCCTGGCTCAGTAAAGGTGATCACGTTATGGCATGTACTGGAACACATCCATGACCTCAACAACACGATACAGAATCTCAAAAGTCTGCTAACATCAGATGGACTCATCATTATAGCGGTGCCCAATCCAAAATCACACGACAGCCTTTATTATAAAAATAAATGGGCCGCTTATGATGTGCCCCGACACCTTTGGCATTTCACCAAAGAAACAATGAATGCTCTACTTAAAAAAAATGGCTTAAAGGTTTTAGAAGTGAAACCAATGAAATTGGATAGCTTTTACGTATCACTGTTAAGCGAAGGGTATCAAAATCCAAATCAACCAAAAGTGATTTCAGGCATCAAGGCACTCATAGAGGGCCTGGTATCCAATTTCTCAGCCAAAAAAAATAGGGAATACTCAAGCCTCATTTATATTGCTAAACCAGAATGAAGCATCATTTCAAAGCAATACTATTCCTATTCCTTGGCGGTTGTGCCAATGTTGCCATGCCAACAGGGGGACCCAGAGACAAAACCCCACCTGAACTTGTCTTATCAGCACCAACAAATAACCAACGTAATTTCACAGGGAAGTCAATTGAATTAACATTCAATGAAGACATCAAACTAAAAGATCCCAAAGAAGAAATACTGATAGTACCCTCTGTAGGAAAGAAAACTCTTTTCAGCGTAAAAAAAAGAAAACTAATTATAGAACCTGAACTGGATTGGCAGCCTAATACCACATACAGCTTTAACTTCAGAGATGGAGTTCAAGATTTAACAGAAGGAAATCCAGCTGAAAATTTACGACTCGCATTTAGCACAGGACCTATCATTGACTCCCTATCAATAAACGGAAGCGTAAAAGATATTTTTATTGAAAAAGTCCCAGAAAAAATAACTATTGCTCTATACCAGTCAGACACGTTCGATATTTTTAAACATACGCCCATATACTTCACCAAATCAAATAAAGCTGGGCTTTTCTCAATTCCAAATCTGAAATCCGCTAACTACTTTATTTATGCATTTGATGATAAAAACAAGAACCTAAAAGTAGATAGCAAGACAGAAAAATTCGGATTTCTTAGCAGTCCTATACAGCTTGATTCATCAAGAGATTCGTTAGAAATACCGATGACTATGTTAGATTCGAGGCCACTAATACTAACCAGTATCAGGCATACTGATAAAACGAGTCGCATTAGGTTTAACAAGCAAGTAGACTCATTAATTATAACAGGTATTACCAAAGAACAATCCATATACTCCTTTGCTGGAGATAAATCCGAATTGATATTTTACAACGCATTTCCAAAAGGAGATTCCATAAAAACGCATCTAATAGCCAAAGACAGTCTCGGGCAAAAACTTGACACAACCATATACATCAGATATGGTGATATAAAAACAGCACAGGAGACCTTTAAGACAAAAGAGATAGATATCAATTACAATGTGCCTGGCAGAAGGCTAACCTATATACTAAACTACAACAAACCCATTGGAGCCATAACTAAAGATAGTATTTACATTAGGTACGATTCAATTAATACAAAGCCTATTGATGTAAAAGACATCACCATAGACACATTACTCAATCAAATAACCATTAAATCCAAGATTGATGAAATTAAAAAAGAAGGAAAAGAAAAACCTGAACCACCATCTATAATACTTGGAAAAGGTGCCCTTATCTCCATAGAACAGGATAGCTCTAAATTGATAAGCAAACCAATACAAATTCCTATGGAAGAAGATTTAGGCCTGGTAACAATTAAAGTAGAAACAATAGTTAAAAATTACATTGTACAACTTATAACCACTGAAAATAAAGTAGTCGAAAGTGTAAAGAATATTAAAGACTACACATTCAAACACATTCCCCCATTAGAATACAAACTAAGAATAATCATTGACGAAAACAGGAACCACAGATGGGATGCTGGAAATTTTCATCTTGGCATAGAACCTGAAAAAATAATCCTATTCAAATCCGAAGAAGGAAAATACACATTCCCTTTGCGAGCCAATTGGGAGTATGGACCGGTGTTAATAAAGTTCTGAATAAGTTGTTAACCATTGTGAATAAACTACAAAATGGACATCCAAAACATGAATTCACCAACAAACATGAATTTCATGTTGATAACCTAATAGGTCTTTAATTTAATACACATAATGTGTAATTTGAACTAACACAATTCACAAAAAGCAAAAATGTTGATAACCTCAAGACAAAGTTTAAAACAAGTCAAAACAAAAAGTAAACCAGCACATCTTATCAACAACCAGTAAACAGAACAAAATAAAAATACAGTTATACACATTTCCACATGGTTAACTACAATTACATTAAATATTTATATATAATACTATTAATACAATGCCTTGTGCTTTGTGGATATACAGGCTTTGCACAAGACCGTCAGGATATACAACTTGCAAACGAATACATCACGAAAGGCGAAAAAGAGAAGGCGCTCCTGGTGTTTCAACAACTGGTGAAAAAAAATGAAAACATTCCGTTTGTACACACGTCCTACTTCAACTTGCTGATCGACATGGGTAAATTTGATGAGGCCGAAGATTATTTACAAAGACTTATTCGCAAAGATGACAAACTATCCTATCGACTTGATTTGGGCGTGTTGTATTTTCGCTCGGGCAACTTACCTAAGGCCGATAAATATTTGAATGCGCTGATCAAAGCACAAGGTGATGATGTTTACAAACTCAAAACAACTTCCGATTACCTGGCTTCTAAAAATCTTACCGACTATGCAGTGACAGCCTTGAAGCAAGCACGAACCGGAAGTGGCAATGAAAGTGTCTACGCACTTGAGTTGGCGAATCTCTATCGCATGGCTGGTAAACGAGATCAAATGGTGGAGGAGTATCTGAATTATGTGACACAAACACCTTCCAATATTTCATACATCAAAAACGTGATGCAGATTCTTATCACGAAACCAGAAGAGCTGGAAAGCCTCGAAAAGTTATTATTGGATCGCATTCAACAAAACCAAAACTCGGAGGTATTTTCGGATCTCATCATTTGGGTAAATCTCCAACAAAAAAATTTCTACGGAGCCTTTATACAAGCGCGTGCTTACGACAAGAGATTCAGAAAGGAGCAATCCAAAACATTGGAGATCGCTCAAATCGCACTTAACAATCAGGACTATGAAAATGCTGACAAAAGTTTTTCATATGTAATAAAAGAATTTGCTGGTACAGAAAATGAATTGCCGGCACGTATGGGACTCATCAAAGCGAGGGAATCGAAGGTGAAGAAAAGTTATCCTGTCAATCGTGACTCGGTGCGCTATGTGATAGGAGAATATAGCCGCTTCAAAAAAAATTATCCCGATAATCCAAACGGATTTGAAGCTTCGCTTAACCAGGCAAACCTACACGCTTACTATCTGCAGGAAATGGATTCAGCTGTATATTATCTGCAAGGCCTAATTGCAAATAGTAAAGTGGCTCCATCAATGAAGTCGAAAGCAAAAATTGATTTAGGAGATATTTATCTATTGAAAGAGGAGCCATGGGAAGCGACACTGCTTTATTCGCAAGTAGAAAAGACGCAGCGCGAAACATCATTGGGTTATGAAGCGAAATTAAGAAACGCAAAACTTTCTTACTTCAAAGGCGATTTTAAATTGGCGCAGGAACATCTCGATATTTTGAAACAAGCTACCACGCGCGAAATCGCCAATGATGCTATGGAACTCAGCATGCGCATAAAAGAAAACATCACCTTCGACACCACCGGTGCTGCGCTTAAGGAATATGCATCGATTGAATTGATGATGGCGCAGAATAAAATAGATCAAGCGCTAACAAGGCTATCCAAATTTTCGGAAACAACGAGCGATCAGCAAATCAAGGATGATGTGTATTGGCTTGAAGCATCGTTGAGATTGAAGAAAGGAGAATTTGAAAAAGCACTTGCACTTTGTGACAAAATCGTAACGGAGTTTGGCGAAGATATTTTGGCCGATGATGCGTATTTTCTCGAGGGCGAAATACAAGAGCGTTATCTGAAAAATAAAGACAAAGCGATGGAGAT
>JANOUH010000305.1:0-16430 GCA_031416795.1 Cytophagales bacterium
CAACCGGAAGAAACTTCAGTGACTGCACTCCAGTAAAAGGAACTTATAAAGGTGCTGTGGATCATAAACTGGAGGTAACTGTACAATTTGGACAAAAAGCATTTACGGATGCACAGTTAATAAATCCAACACCAACATTTACCAGCGGACAAGTGATGGCAGAAGTTGTGCCACGTAACTCATACTCCGCGTATATGCAGATGCAACAGCAGCAGCAATAATAAGCTATTACAATGCTGATGAAGAGCAAGAGGGATCCCAACAATAGAATATTTTCTGGCCGATAAGGTCATGTTAAACAAGTTACTTCTTTTTAATGATGGGGCCATGAATAAAGATCAAGACCCCATCATGGATTATGAAAATTTCAACATGAGGTATAATGCAATGACCATTGCCACCATAAGAATGACAAACCAAAGTCTTTTGATTGTTTCAACTATTTCTTTCATGACTAATGTTGTTGTGTGCGCAGCGATATCACTGCTTAAGCAGCATTGAACGCACGGGTAATTAATAAATAGAATGAGATGATGATGAGCAGAAGTTTTTCTGCGTAAGAGAAAGGATGCTAAGGGGCGTGAATGGTTATCAGGACGTAAAAGGTATTGTAAAACCTGTTGGAGACTTGTAGGGCGGTGTTAGTAAATAATTCCGAAGAGCGAACAGCTTCCACACATAACCAGATTTCTGCAATAAGAATGTGATTCTTGATGAAAGAAGGAGTGATGGATAATTGTTCGGAAGCTTCTCTTACAGTAACGGAAATTCCCTGACTTGCGCTGAGCATGGTCCTGGAGTGATTTTTTGTTAGCGTGGTGTGATTCGGTTCAGCAGATGCAGAGAACAGAAAGAAAAATAAGATGACTACCTGAAACAGATAGGCCAATAGTATTCTTCTTTTCTGTATAAATTTCATGTTGTAAAGATAATTTTTTCTAGTTGATTAATAAAGTCTTTATCGCTTTGCTGATGTCTGCAAACTTAGCGTGAGCATTGTTACAAAGTATGATGATGATCTTATCCTGATCGATGAACCGAATGATGATTGTTTTGTATCCCGGATTATCGCCATTATGCCAAACAATTTTTTGACCATCTGTTCCTTCTTCTAAGGTCCATCCAAAACCATAATTTGAAATTGAATCGTTGCTTAACGTATAAGGTGTGAACGCTTCCTTTAAGGATGATTGTGAAATTATTTTTTCTGAATAGAGGGCACGGTCCCATTTAAGAAGATCGGATGCTGTAGAACTGATGCGACCTGGACCTTTGCGATTGCCTAACCAAATGGTGTAGTTGGAAGAAGGAAATGAATCGGCACGAACGTAGCGTTGTTTCTCTTCAACATAGATATGACCGAGTGCAAAATTTTCAATAGCTTTCTTTTCTTCTAAACTTCTTATGTCCGTGTTCTTCATTTGAATCGGACTAAAAATTCGCTCACGACAAAATTGAATGAAGTCTTTACCGGATACTTTTTCGGCAATGCTGCCTAGCATAACATAGCCCGTATTGCTATAATTATATTTTTCGCCAGGTGCGAATAAAGCAGGTGGATGATATTTTTTAAGGTTGACCAGGATGTCATCATTATTAGCCACTTTCGATTTGTCCCAGTATTGATCCATGATGGCTTGATAATCCGGAAGGCCTGAAGTATGCGTGAGCAGATGACGAATGGTAATGCCAGGATAGGGCAAGTCTGTAATATATTTTTCAAGCAGGTCATCGTACGATAATTTGCCTTCTTCCTTCAGCATCATGATCACCGTGGCTGTGAATTGTTTGGAGACAGAAGCCAGCTCAAAAATATCAGTGGTATCGAGTGGAGCTTTTGTTTCAAAGTTCCGGTACCCGGTTGCCTTGTAGTAAACTGGGTTTCCATGTTCGGCCACCAGCACCACACCACTAAAATCCGGAACGGTAGATAGCAGCGAATCAATTTTTTGAGAAAGTATTGGTGGTGTGGACTTATCCAATGTCTTTTGATTACACCCCATAAATAGTACAGGAAGGAAAAGAAGCGGCAAGGATAGTTTTATAAAGCGTTTCATTTATTTTTGTTTGATGATCTGCCAGCTTGCTTCTCTGGGCAGGCTGACGGCTATCTAAAAGTAGGGAAGTAAAATCTAAATCTCAACAACGTGCAAGACGCAACACTCATATTTCAGTATTTCCCCAACCTGACGGAGAAGCAAAAAAAACAAATTGAACAACTAGGCCCATTGTATAAGGAGTGGAACGATAAGATCAATGTGGTTTCGCGCAAGGACGTTGAGAATATTTATATAAACCATGTGTTGCATTCATTAGGCATAGCAAAAGTAATGTCATTTACGCCAGGTAGTGAAGTCTTCGATGTAGGAACCGGTGGTGGTTTTCCGGGAATTCCGTTAGCCATTCTTTTTCCTGAAACCAGTTTTCATTTGGTAGACTCCATTGGGAAAAAAATAACTGTGGTGAAGGAAGTTTCTGCTGCATTGGGTTTAAAAAATGTAAGAGCGGAACAAATTCGTGCAGAAGAGGTAAAAGGTCAATACGATTTTGTGGTGAGCCGTGCGGTTACACGCATGAAAGAATTTTATGGGTGGGTGAATAACAAAACAAAAGCAGAATCAAAGAACAGTCTTGATAATGGAATTTTATATTTGAAAGGTGGTGATCTTGACGAAGAGATGAATGAATTAAAACATCCCTACAGTATTTACAATCTCTCAGATTATTTCAAAGAAGATTTTTTTGAAACCAAGCGCGTGGTGTACGTGCCGTTATAGTTTGTAGCCGAAGAAGTTTCCTGAAAAAGTGGCTCCTGATTCTACGATTTCTCCAAGTATTTTGATGCTTTGCCCTGCAGTTAATTTAAACATAAACGTGGCATTAAATCGAGGTGTATTTGAACCAAATGGTATAAACATGGGAATAGTATATTTGGTTGAATTATAGAATAAGCTAATCAAACCTGAATTGATTATACCCGCTTTAACATAAGTTCCCTCCAATGTAAAAACGTATATGCCGTTTTCAGTGGCAGTAAATGAATTTCCACCGACCACATTAAAGCTGTCAAATTCCTCTGCTGTGAATGCCATTTCCTGATCGATTTGTAGTCCCGCAGTGGAATTCGTGTAACTGAAATTTATTTTGAACGCATAGTTTGTTGCAATGGCATTATCCACATAAGCTTTTGTTGTAGCATCTGCCGGGGTTGTTGGAGTGCCTACATTCTGAATGCGTATGTTACCCGCGCTTGGATTGGTTGTCAACACCTGTGTGAGTGAACTGCTGATCGTTACATTATTGCCGCCAGAGATCGCCAAATTATTTGTAGCTGGTGTGTAGGTAAGAGTTTGCTTGTAAGGTGTGAGATTAATTGGTGTAGCCCCGGTGTTATTAGTGATGTTTAGAATATTAGTTGTGGTATTGAGCGTGAGATCCTGAATTTCATTGGTAGCACTTTGATCTAAGTCCAATGCATTCTGGCTGTCAACATAACTTTTGGTGGCTGCATCATTAGCTAAAGTGGGTGCACCAAGATTTGTTATTTTTTTTCCACCAGCATCATTCCCATTGGTGAGCACTTGCGAAAGATCTTGAAGTTCATTGGTTGGATCGATGTCCAGATCTAATGCAAACTTGGTGTCTACATAATTTTTTGTGGCAGCATCATTGGCATCCGTTGGTGCACTCAGGTTTTTAATTTGCTTCGCACCGGCATCATTTCCTTTGGTGAGAATCTCAGCAAGATTTTGAAGAGCATTCTGAGTGTCAACATAATTTTTTGTGGCGGCATCAGTTGCAGCAACAGGTGCACCAAGATTGGTAATTTTTATTCCTCCAGCATTATTACTCTTAATGAGTACCTCTGAAAGATTTTGAAGTTCATTATTTGGATCATTATCAGTGTCACCGGTGTTGCTTACCACACCGCTATTGATCGCAATCCCAGATCCTGCGGTGAGGCCACTGCTATTGCCAGCATATTCTGCATAAAAGGCATAGGGCACAGTCATCAATTGCTGACTGCCTGCCAATGTATAAGAACTCCCTCCGTTTGGATCAATTTCAATTTGTAGCCATTTATTTCCAACGGCCCAACTGATAAATGCAAAGTCGCCAGTTAATTTAGTGCCCTGACCAATAACGAGAGTGAACAATCCAAACTGGTTGGTTTGTGGTTTGTGCGTTTCAGAATATTCAACCTGGCCGGAGGCCGAATTTTTTAAAATGCTTATCCGCACCGAAATGGTTTTGGTTGAATAAGGTTTTCCTTCATTATCGCGGGCGACACCTTGATAATTAATTCCTTTAGGAGCTTGCGCAAACGACACGGTCACACAGAATAAGACAATGACAAGTGAGGGTAAAAATCTCTTCATATGTTAGTTTGAAACCTTGGCAATTTTTAAAGTTTCTGTGTCAGAGTTCGTGAGGAAAACTTTGATAAAGTAGGCGCCCGGACTAATATCACCCAGTTGTACTTTGTTATTTTTGGTAGGGATAATGGTGGTGATTACCCTGCCCCAGACATCAATCAATTGCATCGACTCAATTTTAATATCGCAACCCAGCGCCTCAATGATCATTTCGTCAGGAGTCGGGTTGGGATAATAAGTCAACTCAAATTCTCCGCAAGGAAGAATTTCAGGCTGTAAAAAACCTTGTGTAAGTATGTAATCTGGATTAGAAAAAGTGGCAACAGCGGGCTCTCCAATGGAAACGGTTACTAGCAAATTGGAAACTGTACCTGTAAGGTCGAAGCCTGCAAGATTGATCACCTGAGGAGATACCCTTTGCGCAACGCCAAAAAATGGCGCGATAGCGAATATCAAAAGGGTAATTACTGTTCTCATCAGGGTTTAAGCAAGTTGCAACTTACAACTTTCGGTAAAATTAGTTTAAAAAATGGTGTTAAGGTCAAACGTGTTCCCCGGCAAACAGTCCTAAATACACTGCAAACACACAAAATAATAGACTAAGTGTCACATAAACAATCATCGAAAGGTTAAAACCGCCCTGAATAAGATAAAATGTCTCCTGACTGAAGGTTGAAAATGTGCTGAATCCGCCACAAAATCCGACTGTCCAGAACAGGCTGGCAGAGGGAGAGAATAACTGTTTGTGATCGGCCAGGCCGATGATCAATCCTAAAATAAAACAGGCAATGACATTAACCAGCAAGGTGCCATAAGGGAAGTTGTGATTATGTAGCGCATTAATCCATCGGCCCAGTGAGAACCTTACGACACTCCCCAGCCCGCCTCCAATAAACACCAAGATGAACGACCTGATCATAGGGTTATAGCGGGGAGGATGGATTTTCAAGAATGGCCCGTTCTTTTTGCGACAAGTTCATATCCGTAGTGATCGTGTATAAGGTTGGTCTTAGCAAGAGGAAGAGAATAATCACAATAGCGGTGAACAAGAGAAAGGAAAGGTCGCCAGTGATCAGGGTTGCTACAGCACCGAATAAGCCGGGCATTTCAAAGCAACCTGAGCGGATGAGCACGGCTGTTTGATATTTCATTAATTTTTCCCGCAAGGAAAGAGCAGGACTGATCGTATTCATCCATTGTTTGAAGATGAAATATCCTGCCCCCACACCTATCGGTAAGAGGGCGAAGAGCACATAGCGAAGTATCAATGCAAGCTCAGGGTCTTGTGTTATATCTCCTGACGTGGTAAGAAAAAACACAACGGCTCCAAACAGGGTCATCATCATGATCAGTGAAAAGTAAATCATGTTCAATGAGGTGAGCACGCTTTTGGATGTGGGGTTCATATTCTGAAAATTACGAAGAAATCTTTGTACCCTGATCAGCGATCATCTTGAGCATAATATCATAGGTTCTTTGTTTCAGTGATGCAGTGGTTTCTTCTGGCCCACCAGTCAACTTAATTTCTTCACCCACAATAATTTTAATTCGTCCGGGTTTCATGTTAACAGTACCCGGAGGCATCAACTTGCCTGCCCCCAGCACGACCATAGGTAAGAGTGATTTCTGAGTATCCAGCGCGATACGAAAAGCTCCATCCTTGAAGGGTTGCAAAATTTCTTTGCTTCGATTTTGTGTGCCCTCCGGAAATAGTAAAATATTGATACCCATCGTCAGAATTTCTTTCAAGTGGTCTATACTTTTCTTGCGACTTTCATTACTGGTGCGATCTACCACTACGCATGTGGCGCGTGTGATCCATCCGAATACAGGAATTTTTAAAAGTTCTTTTTTAGCCAGTGGTCTGAACTGTCCATGAATTGTCATGGCGATGCCAGGGAGATCTAGAAATGAAGTATGATTGCTTACGTAGATATATGATTTGCCCTTCACAATATTTTCGTGACCCACTACATCATAACGGATAAAGGTGAGCATGCTGAATACCCACGACCATGCTTTCATAAAAAAATAAGTGACCGAAACCGCATGTTGCCCAAAGAATGCCGGTATAATAATGCCCGGTAAAAAAAGTAACATGAAAGACGTAAATACAAGGAGTACCCAACCTTTATACAGAAACGAAAGTGTCTTGCTGATCAGTTTCAACGCGATGTTTTTTTTGTGGAAATAAAAACTCCCGAAAGGTGCTAAATCTTTCGGGAATTTTTTATGATGAACGTAATGAATCGTGCTTATGCAAAGTAATTTGTTACACCGGGGACGGCTACTGGATAAAATCCATCAGCATTCGGTAACACCGGAGGCAATGCATTGAAATCATATTTCGCAGGCATAATGTTCAAACCTGAATTCAAGGCTTTATCAAACTCAACAACTTGTCCGGTGTAGGTTGCCATTCTTCCAAGGATGGATGTCATAGTACTCTTCGCTCCGTTATCAGTATCATCAAATTTGTATTCTTTCTTCGCGATGGCTGCAAATAGCTCATCGTGTTCAGTCTGATACGGATTGTTTTCTTTTGTGCGATCGTATTGATACAATACTTTTCCTTTGCGGTCGATGATATTCGCAGCTCCGCATTGGATGGTTGCTTTAGTGCCAACGATCAGTTCATCTACTTTGCTCATCGTGCCTTTGATGTGACGGCACTGACTGTTCAAAATACTTCCATCGGCATAAGTAAACTCTACATAGTGGTGATCAAAGATCTCACCGTATTCTTTTCCCTTTCTTACTTCACGGCCGCCCATACCTTGCGCTTTTACAGGATAGCTTCCTTTGAACCAGTTGATCACATCGATGTTGTGAATATGCTGTTCAGTGATATGATCACCACACAGCCAGTTGAAGTAATACCAGTTGCGCATCTGGTATTCCATTTCGGTTTGATTGTATTGCCGATGATTTACCCACACACCTTCATTGTTCCACCACGCTTGCGCGGAAACAATATCGCCCACCATTCCTTCTTTTACTCTCTTGTACAATTCTCTGTATGAGTTTTGATAGTGGCGCTGCAAGCCAACCACTACGTTTAATTTTTTCTGTCTTGCAACCACGGCTGCATCCAATACGCGTTTGATACCGGCAGGATCAGTGGCAACAGGCTTCTCCATAAAAATGTGCTTGCCTTGATTGACCGCTTCTTCGAAGTGAATAGGGCGGAAGCCGGGAGGTGTGGTTAGAATAACAACATCCGCTAATGCGATTGCTTTTTTATAGCCATCAAAACCGACAAACTTATTCTCTTCGGGCACTGCAATTTTGTCCTTGATATTTCCCACCGCTCCTGACCAATCCGAAAGATCATCAGAGTTAAGTGCTTTATAACAATCATCAAGCCTGTCGCGGAAAGCATCGGCCATTGCGACCAGTTTTACATTTTGTTTGGAAAGCATGGCTTGCATGGCAGCACCTGTGCCACGACCCCCACAACCTATAAGTGCTATTTTGATGGAATCATCGGCCGAGGAATTATAATATCCCGCGTTGGATGCAAAAGGAAGGGCTGCCAGTGAACTGGCAATCAGAGATGTTTTCTTCACAAACTCTCTGCGTGATTGATTTGATGGATTGCTCATGGTTTTTTAATTTTTAGCCACAGATTCACAGATTTATTTTTTTTATTCTTATTGAAATTTAATCAATGGCTTGTTTTTTTAGATTTTATAAAATTACTCGTTTTATTACTAATGAAGGTTCTCCAAAATTATAAATCAGCCCGATCTTGCATTTTGAAACAGCGAGGTAATTTAATACCTGACTATAGTGTTCATCGGCAATTCCTTTCTGAGCTTTCACCTCTACAATTATATCACTTAATACAACAAAATCCGCATAGAATTTATGTGGAAGGATGGTGCCCTTATAATCAACCATGTATTCTTTTTCACGCATGAAATGAATCTCTCTGTTTCTTAACTCTAATTCCAGGGCATCTTTATATACGATTTCAAAGAATCCTCTACCGAGTATTCTGTGGATTTCCATGGCAATACCATTGAGAAGGTAGGTTTCTTCCTGCAAAGGATAAATATCTTTGTCGAAGCTAATCTTTGGCATGTTTTATAATCTCTAGCTACAGATCATTCATTTTTATGATTTTAATCAGTGAATCTGTGGCTTTAAATTCTTTACCTATTTCAAGTATAAGTTATAAAACTTTTCAATCTCTTCCTTCGAAGGTTGTACGAGCGGTCGCACAACGCGGAAACCGACAAACATTCCGTCCGTGAGCCACCATTTGCTCTTTGGTATCTGAGGGTCGCGTTTGTTCCAATCGGCATGGGATGGAATGCGGTTGGCACATCGCAATTCCTGACTGTCATCCAGGTAAGAGCCACCTTTTACAGTTTTGGGGTATTTTGCTCCAGGCACGGTGCCCGGATTTTTTCCATTCATCGAATTATAATAGCCGGCATCATATTGATCGATGGTCCATTCGCTCAGGTTGCCGAGCATATCAAAGAGTCCCCATTTGTTTGGTTTCAATTGGCCCACATGATGAAACTTGGCGCTGCTGTTATCCTTGAAGAAACCATATTCTTTTAATCTTGCTGCATCGTTGCCAAAGGGAGATGATGTTTCACTTCCTGCGCGACAGGCATATTCCCATTCCGCTTCGGTGGGCAAGCGGAAAAATATTCCTGTTTTAGCATAAAGCCATTTGCAATACATCACCGCTGCGGTGTGACTCATGCTGTTGGCAGGATGCTTTCCATCGCGACCCATGCCCCACGTTAAATCAATGTATTGAGGCGTAGCGCGTGTAACACCATCAATGACTTTGCTTTGCGGAAGTGTGACATCTTTAAAATATAAGTCCCACTCGGCAAATGAAATTTCTTTTGCGCCCATCCAGAACTGGGTGAGTTCAATTTCTTTTTGTGGTCCTTCATCAGTTCCACGGCCACGCTCTGAAACAGGGCTTCCTATTTTAAATTTTCCTGCTGGAATAGCCGCCATCTTGAAGGTGATGGCCGTGCCCGGGATGGTTTGATCGTATGTTTTAAAATCCTGACCACATAAAAGATGGGTGACACCGACCATAATAATGCTTAATGAAAACTTTATCATTACTTACAATTTTTGTTAAAGCTAAAAGCACAAAGCTGAAATAGTTATAATGAAGGATAGGCTTTTCACTTTCCGCTTTAAGCTTTCTGCTTTTCAATACTTAATATCAACTTTATCATTACTTACATTTTTTATTAAAGCTAAAGGCTAAAAGCATAAAGCACAAAGCCGAAATAGTAGAACGTGGAGATTGGCTTTTCGCTTTAAGCTTTTCGCTTTCTGCTTTAAGCTTTTCGCTTAATCAACGCCATATAAAATCCATCAAATCCCTCCGAAGGCTTGATCCACTTTTGTTCCAACAGCTCAAACTTATCTGAGCGTGACTCTAAAAACTTCTCTACTTGTTTTTCATTTTCGGAAGGAAGCAAGCTGCATGTAGAATATACCATTAATCCATCCTTCTTCAACATCGTGCTATAATCAACCAGAATATGTTGCTGCAATTCTTTCACGCGTTCCATAAATTCCGGAGTCAACTTCCATTTCGCATCGGGATTGCGTTTGATCACGCCAAGGCCTGAGCATGGAACATCCAACAGCAAACGATCAGCAGAATTTTCTAAGCGCTTAATCGTTTTGGATGATTCGATCACACGGGGTTCAATATTTCCTACGCCCGCTCTGCGTGCACGTTTTTTCAGTTCATCGAGTTTCCATCCTTCGGTGTCCATCGCGATGATGCGGCCTTTGTTTTTCATTAACGAAGCCAGCTGCAAAGTTTTGCCACCGGCACCGGCACAAGCATCAACCACGCGCATGCCAGGTTCTGGTTTTAAAAATGGAGCAATAACTTGTGAGCCGGCATCCTGCACCTCAAACAATCCATCTCTGAATTGCTGTCGCGTGAAAATATTCTGACGTTGTTCCAGGATCAATGCATCCGGAAATTCATTCGGTGCTTCAGTTTGAATATTTTCGTTTTCTTCCAGCTGCTCATGTAATTCCTTGCGAGATATTTTTAATGTATTCACACGCAACACTACCTTCGCTTCTTCATTCAACGCTGCCAGTTCGGTGTCCCAATCTTTTCCTAATTCTTTTTCACCCAATTCATCGAGCCAATCGGGAATGGACTCGCGTATCTTTCTGATGTCTTTCAGCTTTTCATAATTTGCTTCGATCTTCTTGCGGCTTAGTCCTGCAAACTCTTCCCAGTCAGGGAACTCGGCATTGTTCCAAAGACACCACACACCTAATAACTTCCAGAAGTCATCGTCTTCGGCTTCTGATATTTCTTTAAAGAGCCGGTGCCACCGCACGATGTCGTAAATCGTTTCGGCAATAAATCGCCTGTCGCGGGCGCCCCATTTGGGGTTGCTCTTCAGGATTTTTTCAATCACTTTATCGGCATATTTGTTATCAGTAAAGATCGATTGAAGGCCCTGAATAACTGCTTCTGACAAGTTTCGGTATAGTTTCACCCTTTGCGTTTTTTTGTTGAAATTTAGATGTTAATTTCCAAACTACTCCAACTTAATTTTTTTAATCCCATGAAGAGAAGAAACTTTATTCAGGCAGGCCTCACCGCTATGGCCTCTGCGGCTTTGGTTACGCCATCATTTTCGAGAAATGCAAAACCTGCAGCGGGTAAACCATTCAAACTAAATTATGCTCCGCATGCAGGCATGTTTAAAAATCATGGTGGGGATGACTTCGTGGATCAGATCAAGTTTATGGCCGACCAGGGCTTTAAAGGAATTGAGGACAATGGGTTGATGGGAAGACCCGTGGCCGAACAGGAACGCATCGGAAAAACATTGGATCAATTAGGCATGACCATGGGCGTATTTGTGATTGATGGTGGCGACAACTGGAAGATATCACTCGCTACCGGCAAGCAGGAGTTCAAAGACAATTTTATCAAGACATGTAAAGCTTCGTTGGAAACTGCCAAGCGTGTGAATGCGAAATGGGCCACGGTGGTACCCGGATTTTTTGAACGCAAAATGCCTATGGGTATACAGACTGCCAATGTGGTAGATGCTCTGCGAAGAGGTGCAGAAATTTTAGAACCGAGTGGATTGATTATGGTGTTGGAGCCATTGAGTGATACGCCCGAACTTTTCCTGCGCTTCTCCGATCAGACTTTTGAAATATGCAAAGCGGTGAAAAGTCCTTCATGCAAAATCCTGTTTGATATCTATCACATGCAGCGCAATGAAGGCAACATCATCAATAATATTAATTCCTGTTGGGATGAGATTGCGTATTTCCAGATTGGTGATAACCCAGGCCGCAACGAGCCAACCACCGGAGAGATCAATTACAAAAACATTTTCAAGCATGTTTACGATAAAGGATATCGTGGCATCATGGGTATGGAGCATGGTAATGCCAAACCGGGTAAGGACGGAGAGCTGGCATTGATTCAGGCGTATCGCGATAGCGATTCATTTTAAAGCGAGGTAAGTAGTTGACACGTACTAATTGAAAAGTTGAATATCATGAAGAAGGTAATTTTTGTTGCTGTATTGTTTGCGATGTTTCCACGGATCAGCGAAGCACAATTAGGAGCCATAAAAGATCGACTCGTAGAAAAAACAAAGAAGGCTGCGGAAAAAGCAGCCAAGGATAAGACTACCGGCACGGCCGATGCCGAGCGCGACCGATTGGATTCTACTGACTTCAATTACGCCATCAAAGTAATTGATAACTCGGGCATGATGAACATCCGCGATTTTGATGAGACCCTCACCAAGTCTGCGTATGCCGCTTCCAATTTTTTGTTGAAGCAGGAAAAAGACAAAACACCTGCACAGAAATGCCGTGCTATTTTAGATGCGGCTGAAAATTTTTACCAGGTTCGTCAGTTCAAGCCAGCGGAAATATATTTTCTGGATGCGAAACTTAGTTATGAAGCCGAAGGCCTAATCAACAACATCAACTATAGCAAGGTGCATGCAGACCTTGGTTTGCTTTACGCCACCATGGGACGTTATAATTCAGCCGAGTATTATACTTCTGAGGCACTGTCCATTCGTGAGCAAACCCTGGGAACGAACAGCAAAGCTTATGCATCTTCGCTGAATAACATGGCAGTGCTCTATCAGGAAACTGCTCGCTATAACGAATCGGAGAAAGCGTTTACGGAAGCTTTGCAAACCGTTCAAAATCTATTTGGACCCGAGAGTGAGCAATATGCTATCGTACTTAACAACCAGGCCATTTTGTTTGCCCAAATTGGCCGCACCGATCAGGCGGTGACAAAACTGAACAGCGCTATTGCGATACTGGATAGGCTGAAGAAAAAAAATACACGCGATATGGTGGGCTTTCAATCCAACCTCGCGCTGCTTTATCAGCAGACGGGAAAATTTGCTGAGGCAGAAACCATCTATCTGAAGTTGGAAAAAATATTGGGCAGCAAAGATCCTTTTTATGCTGGCGTGTTAAACAACCTCGCACTGCTGTACATTCAAATGAATAAGCTGGATAAAGTGGAAGCCTACTTCAAGCAATCGGCACAGATTTATTTTGATCGGTTTAAAGAAGGACCCAACTACGCCAAAGTAATTAACGACCTCGGTAATTTTTATCGCACTCAAGGTCGGTTTGCGGAAGCAGAAGAAAATCTGACTAAGTCACTGACCATCCGCGGCACGGCCCTAGATACAAATCATCCTGATTATGTGAAGTCGCAGGAGGACCTGGCTATTTTATATTGGAAGAAGGGCGATCTCGCGAAAGCGGATGTGAATTATAAAATCGCGATGGATAAGTCGCTGGATTTTATCAACCGCTATTTTCCTCCGATGAGTGAAGCCGAGAAAACAAAATATTGGGATGTGCTGCAGCCGCGCTTTCAACGCTTCTATAATTATTGCCTTGAAGCCAGTGCGAGCAATCCCGCCATCGTGCAAACCATGTATGATTATCAGATGGCCACGAAAGGGTTGCTGCTTAACTCCACGAACAAAATCAAGAAAGCCATTTTTGCCAGTGGCAATAATGAGTTGATCAAAGATTATATCGCATGGCTGGATAAGAAAGAAACACTGGCGCGCTACTATTCTCTTTCCAAAGAAGATCTCACCAATCAGAAAATTGATTTAGCGGCATTGGAGAAAGAAGCCAATGATATGGAGCGCTCGCTCTCGCAACGCTCAGCCGATTTCTCGCAAGGCTATGCTACGGAGAAAGTAAGCTTTACGAAAGTATCATCAGCGTTGAGCGATCTTGAAGCTGCCATTGAATTCATTCGCATACGTTCTTTTGATAAAGATTTTACGGCTGACTCAAAATATGCAGCACTTGTATTAACCAAAGGAGCCACCACGCCAAAATTGATTGTGCTGGATAATGGCAATCAACTGGAAACACGCTACGCAAAATTTTATCGCAACTCCATTCAACAAAAATCTGCCGACACCTATTCGTATGATCAGTTCTGGGCGCGCATCGATCCTGCATTGTCAGGAAAGAAAACACTGTACGTTTCTGCCGATGGTGTATATAACCAAATCAGTTTAAGCACCCTCAAGAAGACCGATGGAGATTATTTGCTCAATCGTTATGATATGATTTTAGTGGGCAACTCGAAAGATGTAATTGCATTAAAAAGTCAGAAGCCGGTGGTGGCAAAGAAGAATGCATTTCTGTTGGGTTTCCCCGATTATGGTGGCGATGCGGTTGCTGCCTTGCCGGGAACGAAAGTGGAAGTTGAAAACATCGGAAAGATTTTGAAGGCGGGTGGATATCAAACCACACCGTATTTGCAGAAGGCTGCTACGGAAGCCGTGATCAAAGCAATGAAAGGGCCGGCCATCGTGCACATTGCTACGCATGGATATTTTCAGGCCGACATAGAACAGTCCTCGGTAGGTGTGCATCAGGAAAACGCGAAGAACAATCCACTCTTGCGCTCCGGACTTTTATTGGCTGGTGCATCGCCAACGATAAAAGGTGAGGTGATGCCTAACCTGGAGAGCAACGACAATGGAGTGCTCACTGCTTATGAAGCTATGAACTTATCACTCGATGGCACCGACCTGATTATTTTGAGTGCGTGCGAAACTGGCTTAGGTGATGTGCGTGCCGGTGAAGGGGTGTATGGTTTGCAGCGCGCGTTTTTAGTAGCGGGAGCCAAAGCGATGGTGATGAGCTTATGGAAAGTAGATGATGCCGCCACACAAGCATTGATGACAAACTTCTACACCAACCTGGCCAAAGGCGGAAGCAAAGCCAAAGCATTCAAGCAGGCACAATTGCAACTGATGACCAAATACAAAGAGCCTTACTATTGGGGTGCGTTTGTGATGATGGGCATGTGAGGGAGGGACGGTTGCCGGGTTGCGGTGAGGTGATGCGGTTGATTTCCACCTTGAGTGACTCGATTACCGCCCCGAGTCCGCAGAAAGTGACGACCAATTTCGAAAATCCAGGTTCCGCAGACAAGAAATTCATTGGTTGACAATGAGACATTAAAGACTCTGGTACACGACAAAATTCGGATCGAAAAACTGCGAGATTTGATTAAATTTGAAGAATGATTAATGAAAAAGCACCTACCCAACAACCTTTGGCAGAAGTCTTTGGGTTTCCTATAGCTAACGAGTCGGAACGAGCAAAGAGGTATAGAGACAATAAGCTTTGTCCATTCAATAATATAGTTTCCAATTGCACTAAAAATAGTATAGAGTTCCCTTTAGGGGTATGCAGCTTACATCATAAAGGAAAGCCTGTAATCATTTGCCCAATAAGATTTAGGGAAGATTGGAGTATTATTAGCGATGCCGCTGGGTTCATTTTTGACAAAAAGGCCACGTGGACACATGTGGGTGAAGTTCGCCTAAAAGATAAATATGGTAAGTCAGCAGGAAATATTGACTACGTTCTGGTTTCATATGACGACAAAGGTCGCGTTGTTGATTTTGGTTCATTAGAGGTTCAAGCAGTTTACATTTCGGGAAATTTAACAGGACCTTTTACAGCTTATTTAGAAAATCCCTCACCCAATTTTACTTGGACTCAAGCATTCAAGTTTCCAAAGCCTGACTATCTTTCATCATCAAGAAAAAGACTCATTCCTCAAATAATTGCGAAAGGTTCTATCCTAAAGCAGTGGAAGAAAAAACAAGTTGTAGCTCTACAGACTAGTTTTTACAACACTCTGCCAGAATTACCAGAGTTTGACAAAGCAGAATCTGATTTTGCTTTTTTTCTATATGACCTTGTTCCAGTAAAGAATAGCAAAACATTAGAGCTAAAATTACAAAGAGTAGTTTACACCAAGTTTGCAAAAGCTTTAGAACAGATCGCAAAGTTTGAAGCGGGCTCGATAAAAGAGTTTACGGAAATACTTCAGAGGAAACTTGATGCAAAGCGTTCTGGAAAGACTGACATCGACAACCTTGAAAACATCGTTGTGGAATGAAAAGTCAACTAAACATATTTGACATTTCCGAAACTCCGACAAGAAGTGCAGTTATAAATGTCGCTTCAGTTCCACAGCGAAGTCCATTCAGGTATCCAGGAGGAAAAACATGGTTAATTCCAACTGTTAGACAGTGGTTAAAACAAAGTCATAAATCAGCTAACATTTTAATTGAGCCATTTGCTGGCGGTGGTATTGTTAGCTTGACAGCAGCATTTGAAAAATTGGCTGACCATGTAACAATGGTCGAGATGGATGAGGAAATTGCTGCCGTTTGGGAAGTGATTCTAAACGGAAAAAACAAATGGCTTGCGGAGAAAATATTAAAATTTGATCTTAATCATGAAAACGTTAAGATAGAATTCGACAAACCTAATAAGAAAATTCATGACGTTGCATTCTGCACCATACTAAAAAATAGAATTTTCCACGGAGGTATTCTTGCCAAAGGTTCAGGGATGATAAAAAATGGAGAGAATGGAAAAGGAATTTCTTCTCGTTGGTATCCACAAACTTTGCATGACAGAATAGTAGCAATCGACTACGTGAAAAAAAGAATTGATTTCATAAAAGGTGACGCC
>JANOUH010000306.1:0-7677 GCA_031416795.1 Cytophagales bacterium
AAGGGCTACATCGAAATCAAAGACCGCAGCAAAGATGTAATTAAGTCGGGAGGCGAATGGATCAGTTCCGTTGCGTTAGAAGGTGCCTTGATGGGACATCCTGCTGTGGCAGAAGCAGCCGTGTTTGCTATTCCCGATGAGAAGTGGGCAGAGCGACCTATGGCATGTATTGTGTTGAAAGAAGGCAAGACCGCAACGCGTGAAGAATTGAAAAAATTTCTTGAACCGTTCTTCGCCAAATTCTGGTTGCCCGATGCCTATGAGTTTGTCAAGGAGATTCCTAAAACATCGGTAGGAAAATTTAAGAAATCAGTATTGCGAGAACAGTTTAGGAATTATAAAGCGTAATCTAACTCAAGGTAATTCGAAAATCCCCAAACCCAGCACATGATGAAAAGAAGAACCTTTGTTAAGAAATCCACTTTAACCGCTTTCAGTGTAGCTGCATTTGGTGCCATAAATTGGAATGGAAAAAGTTTTGAGGGTGACACGGTAACAACTACCGATATTCTTGGCCCATATTATCGACCCGGTTCTCCTATGCGAAGCAACCTGATCCCTTCAGGTTCAACCGGTGAAGTCATGACTCTGACTGGTACCATTTTTCAGAAAGATGGTAAGACTCCTTTGTCAAATGTACTCATTGAATCCTGGCAATGTGATGAACATGAGCATTATGATAATACTTCTGATGATTATCTATTTCGTGGTGCGGTGAAAACTGGCAAGGATGGAAAATATCAATTTAAAACAATCGTGCCCGTAGCGTATAAGGATGGTGAAGACTGGAGGCCAGCGCACATTCATTTAAGAGTATCCAGTGGTGATCATCAGGATCTGATTACTCAAATTTATTTCAAAGGTGATCAGCACATTGAAAAAGATGCTGCTGCTGCATCTCCTCATGCGGTTAATCGCATTTTAGAAATCAGGAAAAATGCCACCAAAGAAAATGAAGTGAAGTTTGATGTGGTAATGGGAAAAGCATTTCCGTTGGATGATATTGGTTACAAAAAAATCACCGGCCTATATAAATTAAAAGACGGGATGGCCGAATTCAACAGAGAAGATGATTTGCTCATGTTAAAAGTTAATGGCCAACTGATGGAAGGCCTGATGTATAAAGGCAATAATACGTTTGAAGGAGGGTTAAGCTATTTGAAAGTAAAGTTTGAAATACTGGCCGATGGTAATGTGAAAACAATCATTGCTACCGGTGATTGGGAAAGTGGTGACATGTCGAAAACTACTACTATGGAAGGAATGAAATTTTTGAAGTATGGTTATTGATTTGACTGAACGTCATCCACCTAATTGAAATAGTATATCTTAAGTCTCTTTGTTTTGATTAGCCTGAAAATCATATCTTACGAGAATAAAATTATCGCATGAAAAAACGTTACGCTATCGTATTAGCAACCATCCTTATTTCTTCAACCGCCTTTGCTCAACACATAAAACTGGATAGCAAGACAAAGAGCGCTCTGGATCATGTCGACAAAGAAAAAATAAAAAGTCACATCACCTACCTCGCTGATGATAAGCTGAAAGGACGCAAGCCCGGAACGGAAGGCTATCAGATGGCTGTTGATTATGTGGTAAATCAGTTTACTCAAATCCGAATTACTCCGGGTGGTGATAACGGAACCTATCTTCAAAAATTAATACTGCGCAGAGCGACTGTCAATAATGCCATCTCCAAAGCAGTGTTAGTAGATCGTTCAGGCAATGTGGATAGCCTTGTGGCAGGCAAAGATATTTTTATTGTGCCTGGTGTCTTGCAAAATGAAGTACAAGTCGAAGCACCACTGGTATTCGTAGGCTATGGAATTGAAATTCCAGGTAAGTATTCAGACTATGATCACATTGACGTAAAAGGAAAAATCGTGGTGTTTCTTAATGGCTCACCCCAAGGTCTTGACTTACCTTCTACCATCATGGCACATTTTAACAACCCTGCTTCCAAGATGGAAATTGCTACACAGAAAGGATCCGTTGGTGCCATCATGGCTCCTGCCTCTCCCACTGCTGCAATGAGTTCTTCAGGTACAACCACTGCGGCCATGAACCCGGAGAAGACCACTGCCTATGGGCGATCGGTGGCAGGCAACCTGAAGGCATTTAGCCGGGTGCCTTATGCTACTCTGCAAAGATTATTTTTTAACTCTAACAAAAATCTTCAGCAATCATTAGCCGATTTAAGAAAAGGAACTTCCAGCTCGTTTGAATTATCTTCTTCACTATGGTTAAAGTATACTTCTTCCTTTACCGATGTTGAGAGTTACAATGTGATCGGCAAAATAACCGGCACCGATAAAAAATTAAAAGAAGAGTATGTAGTCCATACAGCTCACCTCGATCATGTCGGAATTGGTAGACCAATAAAAGGGGACTCCATTTACAATGGTGCTCATGATAATGCATCGGGCGTAGCTTCGCTGTTGGAAATTTCAAGAATATATAAGGAATCAACTAAACCGCTTCGCTCTGTTTTGATTGTGATGGTGACGGCAGAAGAGATGGGCCTGCTAGGTTCTGCTTATTTTGCTGGCAACCCAACCGTTCCTAAATCTCAAATTGTGGCGGATGTAAATACCGATATGCCTACACTCATTGCTCCATTGCTTTCTGTAGCCCCTTTGGGTGCAGAACATTCCAGCCTGGTAAAGAATGTTGATTTTGCTTGTCAACAATTGGGCATTGTGCGGCAAGATGATCCCATGCCGGAAGAAGTACGATTCATTCGCAGTGATCAATACAGTTTTGTTCAACAAGGTATTCCTGCATTGCACGTAAAGTATGGAACGTTAACAAAAGACAACTCATTTGACCTGGTGGAATTCACCGAAAAATGGCGTGATGAAAATTATCATCGTCCTTCGGATGAAATCACGAATAATTTTGATTTTGATGCCGCACGAAAATATGTCCAGTTGAATTTTCTGATCAGCTATTCCATTGCGCAAAGCAAAGAAAGGCCTACCTGGAATGAAGGCGACTTTTTCGGGCAAAGCACCTCCCGCTAGTAAGATAGCCGTGCAATTTCTTGTTGCTCTAAATGATAAACAAGCAGAAACATATTGTAAATTGAGTAACTAATCACATCGCCATGTTGAGAATACCTACGCTCCTGCTCTGCCTTGCCATATCTGGTTGCATAATGGCTCAGACCACTGATGCGACTGATTTTTCATCGTTACGGATCTTAAAGGAAGGAAATGATGGGGAAATGAGTGACTTCGCTGTTAGTAAAGATCAGCGTTACATCGCAGTAGCCAATGAAAATAAAGTAATAAAACTTTATGACGGGTCTACGGGCAAATTCCTAAAGCGCATAACGGGATTCCATCCATCGCCAGAAGAAATCATCATCACACCAGACAGTGAAAGCATCATTACCGTTGGACTCGATAATAAGATCGCCATTATTGAATTGAAAACAGGCGCACTCCAGCAGACCATCACACTTAAAAATAAACTGCGATGTCTTGAAATTGATGGGCAAAGTAAAATTGCTGTGGTCGGTGACAACAAAGGATTTATCAATTTCATCGATCTCGAAAAAGGCATCGTTGTCAAAGAGATTAATGCGGGCGCACCGCAGGTAAGCTCAGTAGCATTTAGTCCGGATTACAAATACCTCGCTGCCGGCACAGGCATAGCCGTAGGCTATATGATCAAGAAAAATCCAATCCTTATTCTGGATTTTGCCGCAAAGGAAATAGTAAAAAAATTAGAAGGGCTTCAAGGAGCCACCACCGCCATGCGCTTTAGTTATGATGGCAACACACTCTATACCGGTCATAAAAGTAATTCCAGGACGCTGGCAAAATGGAATCTTTCCACCGGAGAGGAAACCATCATTAATGCTGTCTTTAATATTATTTCACTAGGCGGTTTTACATGCATTGATATCGATAAAAAGAATAGTGTGTTAGTGACCACCACAGATGACCGATCCATTCAGATTTATGATTTACAAACCAACGAAGTGATTTCAAATCAGTTTGCTTCTAAGGTACGTTTGATTCGTAAGCTGGATCATTTTCCAAGGAATGTTTTTGGTGTAAATGAAGGTAAGAACTTTATCATTGGTGGATTCAACAAGAGTTTACTGTATATCTACAATGCTGAAAAGAAAGGGATCTCAGGCTATATCCATTTGTACAATGACGATTGGGCTGTTGTTTCTGCAGATGGTCGTATGGACGGCTCATTGCCTGCCATCAAAAACCTTTCCTGGTCTGAAGGGTTAATAAAAATTCCATTGGAGAATACATTTGATGCCAATTTTACTCCCCGACTCCTTAATCAATTGATATCACAGGAGGTCGTACAAAGTGAATTTAAAGTAGAGCAGGCCGCCAAAGAAATACCCATCATTAAAGTACTCTCCGTGGATGGCAAGCCGTTGATCGCTCATGCTGGAAATACCCCTTTGCGTAGCGCTAAGAAACTGATCAACATTAAACTTGCCGTGGATAAAAATCAGCATCAGGTGGATGAGATACGGCTTTATCAAAATAGTAAACTTGTTAACACCATGAGCAGCAAAGACGGTTTGCCTCCTGATCTGAATTTCAATGTCAACCTAACCGATGCTTTTGGCCAGGAGAATTATTTTTATGTAACCGCTAAAAGTAAGCAAGGCTTTGATTCAGAAAAGACAAACTTCATTGTTGCTTACGATGGCAAGACGGATGAAAAACCGGTGTTGTATTTGTTCACCATTGGTGTGAACGAATATCGCAATCCCAAATACAATCTAAATTTTGCCGTAGCCGATGCGACAGGATTTGAGGAGCAAGTAAAAAAATCGAGTCAGGGTTTATTTGATAAGGTGGTGGTCACATCGTTGCGCAATAGCAAAGTAACCAAGGCATCTATCATCACAGCCCTAAAGGAAGTGCAAACCAAAGCCAAAGAGCAAGACCTTTTTATTTTTTACTATGCAGGCCATGGCGTGATGTCGGAAAGCACAAATTCCCAATCGCAGTTTTACCTGATTCCAAATGATGTAACACAACTGTATGGTCGTGATGATTTACTTTCCGGAAAAGGTATTTCGGCAGCAGAATTGAAAGATCTTTCAAAAAGTATCAATGCACAGAAACAGGTTTTCATTTTGGATGCGTGCCAATCATCTGGCGCACTGGAGTCCGTTGCCGTGCGCGGTGCAGCAGAAGAAAAAGCACTGGCTCAATTGGCACGAAGCACAGGCACGTTCTGGATTACGGCAACTGGTACGCAACAATTTGCCACCGAGTTTGCTGAATTAGGCCATGGCGTATTTACCTACTCGCTGATCGAAGGCTTAGCTGGAAAAGCTGACAATGGAGATAAGCGAATCACGATTAAAGAATTGAGTGCCTACATTGAGAACCGCGTTCCTGAATTATCAGAAAAGTATAAAGGCACTCCACAATTTCCATCCGGATATTCCTTCGGTAATGATTTCCCTGTTGGAGTGATCAAATAATACCAGATGAATACAAAGTCAGGATTCAGCCCACATAAACATTCTTCCACTTATCGCGACTTAAATCATGTTGCTTGATAGGAAGTTTCCGAATGCGAATTCCTGTGGCATTGAAAATTGCATTGGTAACCGCAGGACCAATCACGGGTGTGCTTGGCTCACCGGCACCACCGGGCCAGTTGCCGCTATTGATGATATGCGTTTCTATAATAGGAGCTTCATTCATTCTCATCACCGGGTAATCGTGAAAGTTACTTTGCATAACGGCACCGGCTTCAATGGAGATCTCTCCAGTCAATGCAGCCGTCAATCCGTAAATAATCCCACTTTCCATTTGAGCAATTAACCCATTGGGGTGCATGGCAAATCCTGCATCTACGGCACATACCACTCTATGTACGCGCACCTTTCCATCATCGCTTATTTCTACTTCTGCCACTTCTGCCACAATAGATCCAAACGACTTTTGAATGGCGATTCCACGACCCCAATTAGGAGGCAGTGGTGTATTCCAATTTGCTTTCTCGGCAGCCAGGTCAAGCACTTTCTGAAACCTTAAATCTTTCGAAGATAAATCATGCCTGAATGAATACGGATTTTTACCGCTGGCATAGGCGAGTTCATCCATGAAGGATTCAATAAAAAATCCATGGGTGGAGTGATCTACACTTCGCCAGTTGCCCCAGGGCACATGGGTTTTGCTATTCGAATAATGAATGAGTTGGTTTTCGATATCATAGGTAATATCGGCTGCTTCAGGCGGATGATGTTTGAAAAGAAACTGATGGGTAATGGCAATGGGAACACCATCACTATTCAATGCTGCCCTCATCCTGCTGATGCTGGCTTCGCGATACACATCATGACGGATGTCCTCTTCGCGTGACCAGATTAGTTTCACAGGATAGTCGACTTCCTTCGCAAGAAGCGCAGCTTGTTTGGCGACATCGGTTTCAGCGCGTCTGCCAAAACCACCACCAAGAAATTGATTGTGAACAATCACCTGCGCGATATCCATGTCCAGCAATTCAGCAACATCACCAGCGAAGCCCAATGGGTTCTGACTTCCACACCATAACTCACATGTATTATCATGAATCCATGCGGTACAATTCATCGGCTCCATGGTAGCGTGCGCTAAAAAAGGAACCTGGTATTCGGCTTCCACTATTTTACTCGCCTCCTCCATCGCTTTTTTGACGTTGCCGGATTGGTGATGTTTTTTCAGATCATCATCGCGCAATGCAGCATCCATATCATCAGCATATTGTTCGTAGATGTTGCTTTGATTGATCGTGTCATATTCACTTTTCTCAAATTCAACAGGCAATTCTTCCAACGCATTTTTCGCTTGCCAGTATCCATCTGCAATCACGGCCACCGCGTTACCCAGATTGACTACTTTGCGAACACCTGGCAAGTTTTCAACAGCGTTTGTGTTTACTGACTTCACCTTGCTTCCAAAAACCGGTGCTGCTTTGATCGTAGCATACTTCATCCCCGGCAAGGAAACATCCATTCCAAACTTAGCTTCACCGGTAACTTTTACGGGTATATCAAGCCGGGGCAATGAAGTGCCCATGAGTGAGAATTCTTTTTCGGACTTAAGCCTTGGTTTGGCCGGTGTTGAAAGTGTTGCCGCTGGTGTGGCAAATTCAGCATACGGTGCAGAACGATTGCTTGATGCATGACTGATCATGCTGTTTTTCGCAGTCAGTTCTTCTGCGGAAACATTCCATGCCTTAGCAGCGGCTTGCATAAGCATAGATCTTGCTGCAGCGCCAGCAACCCGAATGGCATGCATGCCAGTAAATCGCACAGAAGCACTGCCTCCGGTAAGTTGCATATTTAACTTCTTGACAGCCGTCAGCATGACACCATCTACCGTTTCGACAAGAAATTTGGGGAAGTTAGCTTCACCGGCCAGGAAGCCTTTCGCCAAAGCATAGTTTGCGTATTCTTTGTTGGCAGGCGCTTCCTTAAAACGGACCTTCGACCAGTCTGCATCCATTTCATCAGCCAGCATCATGGCCAGCGTAGTATGAACACCCTGACCCATTTCAGAATGAGGAATGATCACGGTGATGATATTGTCAGGCGATATTTTAAGCCAGATGTTTAGTACTGCATCTCCCTTGTCGGCAATAAGTGCTACCACCTTTGCGGATCTGTTACCTGGTCGGATGGCAATACCGAGA
>JANOUH010000307.1:0-1682 GCA_031416795.1 Cytophagales bacterium
ATCTCGAACTGAACTCACCACATCCTGAATTTTTTGAGCCGAATTTTTCACGCGATATAGTGCCAACAACATCAAGTAACAATTGGCATTTCGTGGCCGAGACAAACCTTGATCGCGAGTATGCTGTACTGACCTGGAATCATCAATTGCTTGGTTCCGGTGAAGCGAAACTTATTTTATTTGACCCTGCCAATGGGGCGTTGATTGATATGAAAGAAGTGGGCCACTATCAATTCAAGTTAGTTGGTGGTAAGCACCCATTACATTTTTTATACGCCAAAGACGCAGAGAGTCTTAAACCTGATGTTACTTCACTGGTCGGAGTCTATCCTAATCCTGTATCCACGGTGGTTACATTTCCTTTCTTAACATCTTCTCATGATTTTGTTAAACTTGAAATATGGGATTTAACAGGTAAAAAAATAAGGACAGTGATCGATAGAGAATTTCCTGCCGGTTTACAAAAAGTTCAGTGGGATGTTACCGATGATCAGGGTGCTCGGGTTGCATCCGGACTTTACATCTATCGCTTTATCGGAACGGGTAATGTAGTGCAGACAGGTAAACTTATAATAAGATAACCAACTATTCATCATGGGAAAAGCACTAATTATACTTTCTGCTATTTTGATGTTAACCACTAAGTTTGCCTTTAGCCAAGCTTTCTCGGGAAGAACCAATGATGTGTTTCTAAATTATAAAAGTCCAATAACTAGCACGACTCCAATCACTCTTCCCGAAATTCAATGGACTACTCCCAAGCTGGAATATTCAAACAGTCAGGCGTACAGTATCGTGATAGAAGCATTTGTTCATTCGGATATCGAATTGAAATCAATTAAAATTATGATTAGCGATGGCTCCACTGTGCGTGGAGAAAAACCCGTAGAGGTCTCACAGGCTCGGGATTATAAAATCAAACAATCAATCATGCTTCAGGATGGACAGAATGTAATTGATATCATTGCCGAAAATAGTAAAGGAGGCAAGGTCAGTAGTTCGCGCATGGTGCTTGCAGGAAAAGATGCCATGGCCACTGCTGTTTCGGTGGATCGAAAAGATTATGTGTTGCTATTTGCCACGGATGAATATGATAATTGGAATGATCTTGTCAATCCAATAGATGATGCGAGGAGTTTGGTAAAAATTCTATCCGAAAAATACGGATTTGAAACCGAGCTTGTGGAGAACCCCAATACAGATGACGTATTTAACAAGCTGCGTGACTATGCAGAGCGAAAATTTAAACCACAGGATCAGTTGATGGTTTTCTTTGCTGGTCATGGTTATTTTGATGACACCTTTGGTGAAGGTTTTGTTGTAGCAAAAAACTCCATGCAGAATGACAAAGCGAAGACATCCTACATATCACACAGTCGGTTGCGTCAAATCATAAATAATATTCCGAGTGAACATGTGCTATTGACGATGGACGTTTGTTTTGGTGGAACTTTTGACCCCATGATTGCCGCGAACAGAAACATAGAAAGTGGAGAAACTGATATCAATGAATTTCTTGTGCGCAAGCTGGGGCAAAAGACCAGAAAGTACCTTACTTCAGGAGGAAAAACATATGTGAGTGACGGCATTCCAGGAAAGCATTCACCCTTTACTTTAAAATTATTACAAGCATTTTCGGAAGGAGGAGGAAGCGATCGTATACTTACCCTCACCGAAATTAA
>JANOUH010000308.1:0-2751 GCA_031416795.1 Cytophagales bacterium
AGGTAAGAATATTCACTTAACAATTCTTCTACTTCCTTCAAGGTTTTGGATACGATGATTTTTTCATTTCCTTTTAATTTGAAGATGGTGTAGTTACTATCTGATGTGCAACTGATTATGCTGTCAATCTGAACAAGCTGCAAGCCTTCCATCGTTGGCAAGGCAATTTTATTCATGGGAACACCCGGATTACTTAGCTTTTGCAACAGCATTTCGATTTGCTGTGTTTGTGGCCTGATGCGTTGTTGAACTTTTTCTACCGCTTTTTGAAGTTCCATCCGATCAATAGGCTTCAATAAATAATCCAGCGCGCTCATGCGGATGGCTTTTATGGCATATTGATCGTAGCTGGTGGTGAAGATGATCTCAAAATCTATGTTCCCAACTTTTTCCAGTAACTCAAAGCCGTTCATCCTTGGCATTTCAATATCCAGGAAAATCAATTGGGGAGCGTGTTGTTGAATGGCTTTAAGGGCATTGGCCCCCGAATGACAAACTTCAATCACCTGAACATCCGGACAGCATTTGGCCAATAGCATCACCAATGCTTCACAGCTGTAGGGTTCATCATCAATTATCAGGGCTTTAATCATTATTGGCAACCGTTACGCAACAGACTCCAGCGTTGCTGGTGTTTTCCAAATATCTTTTGTTCTGATTTTTAAAGTGACTTTGGTTCCACTAGCATTTCCTTCAAGATCAAATAAATCTTCGACCTGAAAGGAAGTACTGTGATTGCTCTCTTTGTTAAAGATTGCCAAACGATTCGCTGTTATCTGAAGCCCCATTGATTTGTCTGTCACATCCTTCTTACTTTTCAATTCTTGTGCTTTCTGGCGACCAACACCGTTATCGGTGATAGAACATATCAATTCACTTTCATTGGTGGCAAAGGAAAATTCGAGTTGCTTGTTACCATCTTTATTCATCAGTCCATGCCAGATGGCGTTCTCCGCAAAAGGTTGAAGCAGGAGGGGAGGAATATAAATAGCTGATGCGTCTATTTCGTTTTTGAAAGTAATATTGAATTCAAAAGAATTTTGAAAACGCAACCGTTCCATCTCAATATAGAGCCACAGCATCTCCAACTCATCTTCCAGAGAAATTAAGGATTGCTTGGAGTTAATGAGTACAAGTCGAATCAACCGTGAGAAACGGGTCAGGTAATCGGAAGCTGCTTCGGATTCATTTTTTAAAATGAACCGATTAATAGAACTAAGACAATTAAAAATAAAATGCGGACTCATCTGTGCCCTTAGCGCCTGCATTTCCAGTTCCGATGCCTGTTGTCGTAATTCAGATTCCTGTTTCTGACTTTCCAGTTTCTGTACAGTTAGTTCATCTTCCAGTTGCGAACGTTTAAGTCTTCCATTCCTTTGTTTAAGCAGAAGAGTTCTGAAAAGTAAACCAATGATTAAGGCGAGGGCAGCCAATCCTGTAATCAGAACATTTTTGAGCAAGTGTTCCTGTTTCAGTTGTTCATCTTTAATCTGGTTGTCTTTGTTTAGTAGCTCTATCTCTGCTTTTTTCTTTTTCGCTTCTGCTTCTTTTTTATAGCTGCTCAGTCTCCATAAAAATTGGCGGTTGATAATTGAATCTTTCAATATCGTGTATTGCCGGAGATTAGAGTAGGCTTTGTCATCCTTTCCCAACTCATGGTATATTTCTGAGAGCACCTCATGACCTTCAATCAAAGAAACAGGCAATTTCTCCTTTTGTGCAATATCAAAGCCTTCGGTGGCATATTTTAATGCGGCTTTCCAGTTTTTCTTCTTAACATAACTCTTCGCTATTAAGATAGATGAGCGGAAAAAAAAGTATGGATTTATCCTCCCCTTTTCCTTCTCCCATTTTTTCATTGCTGCAATACATTCTTCTAATTTTATAATCGCTTCGTCATGTCGTCCTGTTTCCAGATAAATTTGACCCAGAACCATATAACCTTTTTCCTTGAGGGCCGGATTAGATGCTTTTTCCCATTGACGCCAATAGTGCATTGCAGAATCATACTGTTTTAACTGGCAAAATGCATCGCTGATTAGGAGAGATACTGACCATCCTGACTTGTTGGCGATGTGATACCGTTCACTTTGCCTTAAATACTCTAGTGCGGTTTCATAATCACCGGCATCCGCATACAAAGCACTCATACTGGTAAAAGAATACATCGGCAACTCACGCTGCCAGGAACTAGACTTGGCGGTAAGGAACTTTGAGAGCTCAAAACATTTGTCACAATAATCGAAACCTTCTTCATACTGATCTGTGTTTGCATAACTTTGACACAACCAGGTGGTAGCTTCCAGCTCCCCTAATTTGTCTCCGGCTTTTTGAAAATAGTTTCGGGATTTTATAAAGCATTCTAGAATTATCTGTTCATCTCTTATTTTATTATTCCCATAAATATCAGCCAAAGTCAGGTATGCCCGACCCAATACCTTATCATTTTTGATTTTTTCACCAATGAGAGTTGCTGAGTCAACATAAGCTCTCGCAGTTGCCAGATTTTTCTTTATAAACATTTCATAACTCGATAACTCTAATAATGACATTGCTTTTCCATATGGATATCCAATTTTGTTTGCTTCACGATTTGCCTTTGCCATATAGGAATAAGTGGAATCCTTTGCTCCCCAAAATGCATCCGCCAGTTCGATCAGGCAATCTACCCTGGCAGAATCTTTCAGCGTAGGCAATACTTTTCTCAAGCTATCAATCCTGAGTTGTTCAAATGATTGAGCAACCAGTGTC
>JANOUH010000309.1:0-8562 GCA_031416795.1 Cytophagales bacterium
TCAAGCCAGAATATCCTTCACCACACTACCACTCACATCCGTTAACCGGAATCTTCTTCCTTGAAATTTGTACGTAAGTCTTTCGTGATCTACGCCCATCAGGTGCATGATAGTGGCGTGGAAATCGTGAACGTGAACGGGATCTTTCACAATGTTATAACTGAAGTCATCGGTTTCACCATAACTGATTCCGGCTTTCACTCCGGCACCGGCCATCCACATGGTGAAGCATCGCGGATGGTGATCGCGACCATAATCCTGGGGTAACAGTTTGCCTTGTGAATAAACGGTTCTACCAAATTCACCGCCCCAGATCACCAACGTGTCTTCTAATAAGCCTCTTCGTTTCAGGTCTTTGACAAAGGCTGCCGTGGGTTGGTCAATGTCTTTGCATTGTTTTTGAATGCCAGAAGGCAAGCCTCCGTGATGATCCCATCCCTGATGATAGAGTTGAACAAACTTGACATCTTTCTCTAAGAGCTTACGTGCTAAGATGCAGTTGGCTGCATACGTGCCGGGGTCACGACTATCGGGTCCGTACAAATCAAAAACTTCATCAGGTTCTTTGCTGATGTCCATGACTTCAGGCACGGAGGTTTGCATGCGATAGGCCATTTCATATTGCGCAATGCGCGCATCTACTTCAGGATCACCATACGGTTCGTTCTGTAGTTTGTTGAGTTGTGCCAGGTAATCCAGCATCTCTTTGCGATCAGCACCATCATAGCCTTCTGGATTTTCAAGAAATAGAACGGCATCTTTGCCAGACCTGAACTGCACGCCCTGATGCTCGGAAGGAAGAAATCCATTGCCCCACAATCGGGCATACAACGGCTGATCTTTCACTGCATTCTTTGAAATCAACACAATGAATGCAGGAAGGTTTTTATTATCCGTACCTAATCCATAACTCACCCACGATCCCATGGAAGGTCTGCCCGGCAATTGGTTTCCTGTCTGGAAAAAAGTTATGGCAGGATCATGATTGATGGCTTCGGTGTAAATGGATTTGATGATACACAACTCATCAACCACTTGTGCGGTGTGGGGAAGCAGTTCACTGATCCATGTTTGTGATTTTCCATACTGATTGAATTTATAGATCGATGGCACCACAGGCAAAATACTTTGGTTAGCACTCATGCTCGTCAGCCGTTGCCCTTGTCGTATCGAATCCGGGAGGCCCTGGCCAAACATATTGACCAGCTTTGGTTTGTAATCAAATGTTTCAAGTTGCGATGGGCCACCGGCCATGAATAGAAAAACAACACGCTTTGCCTTGGGAGCAAAATGAGGAAGGGCACCGAGAATTTCTTCTTCAAGGGAAAGAGAGGGTGCTGCACTTAACGCACTTCCAATTTTTCCAAATGCATTCTTACCCATCAAAGATCCTAAAGCCAATGCACCAATTCCCAGCGAGGTTTTCGTTAAGAAATTTCGTCTGTCCATTTTTTTGTGCAATTGGTCAAATTCTGGCAGATGTAGTCTGAATGGCTCTTTGTGATGATCGTCCATGATTATCGTTTCATTAGGGTTGCATCCGAATTTAAGATGGCACTCGCCACTACGGCATTGGCTGCCACCAGTGCGGGGTCGAGATTTTTATTTACTCGATATTGTCCAGCCTCCAACCAGCCCTTTGCCTTGGTAATATCTCCTCTGAATTTCTTTAACTCATTTTCTTGTAAACGTTGAAGCAAGTCCAGTTCTTTTTGTGATGGCGTGAGTCCGGTAAGTTTTCTATAAGCTTCCGTAATGGCTTTCGATTGATTATCCGACAGCGCAATTTGCTCACCCAGTACTTTTGCTGCTTCCACGAAGGTGGCATCATTCAGCGTAACTAACGCCTGCAATGGTGTGTTTGTCTTTTGCCTTCGTGCAACACAATAACTTCGCGAGGTTGCATCAAAGGTTGCTAGCGTTGGGTTGGGCACGGAACGTTTTATCAATACATATAAACTTCTTCTGTAAACATCATCACCAGTATCTGCTCTATAACTGGTGTTGTTGATTTCCCAAAGTCCTTCGGGCTGATAGGGCTTCACACTCTTTCCTCCTATCTTGTTGTTCATGAGTCCGCTGGCCATGAGTGCGTTGTCGCGAATCATTTCGGCCGACAAGCGAATAGATGGCCCGTGCGACAGCAACCTGTTTTCAGGATCTTTCTCACGCGTGGCAGGAATTACTTTTGAATCTTGTTGATACGTGGCCGACATCGCGATGAGCTTACATAATTTTTTTATGTCCCAGCCTGATTCACGGAATGTAACCGCAAGCCAATCCAATAACTCCGGATGACTAGGCATGTCGCCCTGATTGCCGAAGTCTTCCGATGTTTTTACTAATCCCGTTCCGAAGAAATTTTGCCAGTAGCGATTCACAGCAACTCGTGCTGTTAGCGGATGATTGCTATCGGTTAGCCATTGTGAAAGTCCGTAGCGGTTCTTCGGCAACTCTTTGGGAAAAGGTAAAATGGATTCGGGCGTGTTCGGAAAGACTTCTTCACCGAACTCATTATAGTTTCCTCTCTTCAACAGATACGCTTTGCGCGGATGCGGCATTTCCTGCATGATCATGTATTCCTGAATACTTTCCGTAGAGTCAGCCAGCGCTGCTCTCCTGCTCTTCAGCTCTTTTTGAATGGCCAACATCGATGGATTAACATTCGCCAGGTAATATTTTCTTAAAATAGTTTTCGCTTCGGCAGAAAGTTGATCGGGTTCTTTGATGGTGATCGATGACCATCGTGAAATTCCGGCAATCACTTTTATTTCATATTCAGTAAGTGTTCTGTTGTAGACTAAAATGTCATCCACCTTTCCGCCTTTCAATCCGAAGCCTCTATCCCACGCGCCTACTTGCAAGCCGGGTTGTTCTTTATAATCCAGCAGAATATCTTTTGCCAATTGGTCCATGGTGGTTTCCATATCCAGTTCGTTTCCATCCTGAAATAATTTCAATCCACTGGCTTTGCCCGATCCATCGTAGGTCATAGTGAACTGAAGCCATTGCTCGCGGGGCAAGGGTTGTTTGCTGATTTTAGTGATGGCATCCGATGGCGCAGTGTGTGCATGCTCAATTCGAGTTTATTGTCTCTGATGTAGAGATGATAGCCGCGATAATTATATAAACGCTCGGCTACGCATTTATGAAAGATAACGCCTTCGTTAAATTCTTTTGGAACGAACACGCTGATACTGATGCTAAAGGGATCCGACTTGCGGAATGCGCCTGTCTTGCCGAGATCAAACCATTCGTCTCCATTCAAGGCCAAAGCTTTTCCGCTTTCGCGACTGACGAACTCTGGTTTTTCTCCGGGCACCGCACCGAGACCGCGTTTCATAGTGCCTGTCTCGTTCGACTTTGCATGATTCTGTAACGAGCCATCATTAAAATTGTAATGCGCCAACAAACCGATAGCTGGAATTTTTTCATCTCCCAACGCTTCATATTTTTTTGCCTGAAGCCATTTGTTGAAATCACCTTCGGCAGCTTGCTTTGCCTGCGTCATCTTCTGCTCCTGAGTGGTAATTTTTTCCTGGATGAATTGAATGATCTTTTCTTTTTCTTCCGTGGGCAGCAACATGGTGGGCGAAGGCATGGCATCGTTAAACGAAATCTGCCCGGCTTCTTTCACATTATTAAAGAAGGCGAACAGTTCGTAATAATTTTTCTGCGAGATAGGATCGTACTTATGATCATGACAGCGGGCACATCCCACAGGAAGGCCCATGATGGCGACTCCGGTTGTATTGGTTCTATCCACCACATATTCCGTTCTGAATTCTTCTTCAATGATTCCGCCTTCGGTGTTTTGCTGATGAATGCGATTGAAGGCCGTAGCGATCAGCATTTCTTTAGTTGGCTGTGGCATAAGATCACCAGCGAGTTGCCATTGAATAAATTTATCATACGATAAATTATCGTTGAATGATTTGATCACCCAATCGCGGTATGGCGACATGTCCACAATACGATCTACCGTATAGCCGTGCGAATCGGAAAAGCGCGCGAGGTCTAGCCAATCGGTGGCCATCTTCTCTCCGAAGCGTGGAGAATTAAGAAGCCGGTCCACTTGCTTTTCATATGCACCTGGTGAATCATCTTTCACAAAGGAATCTATTTCATCTATGCCTGGTGGCAGACCGGTAAGGTCCAATGAAAGTCTTCGCAGCAATAATTCCTTTTGTGCCTGAGCTGATGGCTGCATGTTTTCTTCCTCCAACCGTTGAAGAATAAAATGATCTATAGGATTGATGGGCCACGCCTTATTTTTAACATCCGGCACGTTTGCTTTTTCGGGTTTCACAAATGCCCAATGTGGTTTATACGCTGCCCCCTGCTCGATCCACTTGATGAGGATTGCTTTCTCTTTGGCCGAAAGTGTCAGGTGCGACTTAATGGAAGGCATTACATACTCAGGATCGGTCGACATGACGCGATGAAACATTTCGCTGCCGCTAAGACTTCCTGGATCAATAGCCACCTTGCCCTGATGCTCCGGAAGGTCTGCATAGGCAGTAGCGGCCATATCCAACCGAAGGCCGGCTTTTAGTTTTGCCTTATCGGGCCCGTGGCATATAAAACATTTGTCGGACAGCACCGGCTTCACATGGATGTTATAATCCACCGTAGCGGGAAGGTGTGCATATTCATCGGCAACATCCTGAGGCAGATCGGGCGAGCAAGAAATTAAAAGCAATACTGCGAACGCGGATAGGTTGTGTTGGTTCATCAGTATACTTCTGAACGTGACTATTGTCTGAACAATTTGCTTTTTGGAAGGACTCATTTTGATCACGATCACTCAACTGGGTTTGGTAACAACAGAAATGGCTAGCCAGTGTAGTATGGCATCTAAATATACAGCGTTGTGACTATAAATTCACAGCAATTTATGTGATGATCAGCTGGATGGTGGATGAGCGGGCTGATGATTCTACGATGCGGCCATTGGCTCGCAGCCTACAACAAAACTTTCTCAATGGTGCGGTGACAAGCCAGGTTTAAGTTTTATCTTCGTTCAACGTTTAGTTTCGTGGGACAGGACGCGGCTTCGAAAGCGCACCACTGCAGAAACTTAAACATTGTGGGCAAGGTTGTGTGACGACCAAAGAATGACGGAAACGTTGTAAATTTAGGGGTGATTCAACGAGTTTACATTGACACTTCAATTGTTGGAGAAATTTATGACATCGAGTTTGACATTTTTACAAAAATGTTCTTCGACAAGGCTTTTCGTGGAGAGATAATACTGATAGTATCTGACCTACTTGAGGAAGAATTAAATAATGCTCCAACCGACATTAAGACATTTTTTAAAACACTTCCGTCCGAGCGATTAGAGTTTGTTAAGCTGACAAAGGACTCAATTGAGCTCGGTGAACTTTACATTGCCGAAAAGGTTGTTGGAGAAACAAGCCGTGCAGACTGGTAGACATATTGCGCTTGCGACAATTAACAAAGCTGACGTTTTGGTTAGTTGGAATTTTAAACACATTGTAAATTTAAAAAGAATAAGAGGATACAATTCTATCAACCTAAGAGAAGGATTACATACTCTGGAGATACGATCACCAAAAGAATTAATGGAATATGAAAACTGAATTAAAAACTGAAAAGAAATTTGACGCTGTTAAATTCATGAGACAGCAACGGGACAGGGTCTCCCAGACAATAAAGGGAATGACTGTTGAGCAAGAATTGGAATATTTCAAAAGAAAATCCGAGGAATTTAGAAAGAGTAAGTGAACGGCCCAGCCCACAACAAAATGTCCCTTCTGCAATTGTGCCTGCTGAGTTGGTTTTCAGTTTATCTTCGTTCAACGTTTCGTTTCTTGGGACAGGACGCGGCTTCGGAAACGAACCACTGTAGAAACACAAATGATATCTTCATTGCTTTTTGGACAGTTTGAACATCCGAAACAAAATACTTACCTTTGACGTCAGTAACGTAAAACGACACTATGATAGTTTCCTTTGGCTCGAAAGAGACAAGAAAGATTTGGGAAGGTGAGAGAGTAAAGGGTTTAACGACTGACTTGCAAGAAATTGCCAGAAGAAAACTGAGAATGCTGAATAACTCGCAAAATATTATGGACCTTCAAGTCCCACCATCGAACAGACTTGAAAAGTTAAAGGGAAATTTAAAGGAATATTATTCAATAAGAGTTAATGATCAATGGAGAATAATATTTAAGTGGGATAAAGGGAATGCTTCGGACGTGGAGATAGTGGACTATCATTAATAGAATCTAAAAATGAAAAAATTAAAAAACATACATCCAGGTGAAATTCTACAACAGGAATTTTTAGTACCCTTGGGACTAAGTGCCTATAAATTATCTAAAGACATTGGAATACCCCAAACAAGAGTTTCAGAAATCATTAAAGGTAATAGGAGAATAACTGCCGACACTGCATTAAGGCTTTCAAAATACTTTGGTAATTCTGCGAAGTTTTGGCTTGGACTTCAAGACGACTTTGACATTGAAGAAGAAGAACAACATAAATCTAAAGAGTTGAGTTTAATAGAGCAGTATCAAAGCAACGCAGCATAATCGAGTAGTCGGCCTCACCGGAATTAACCGATGAGGTGCGCCTCTCACACCACTGTACGTACGGGTCTCGTACTGGCCAACCGGCAGGCAGGTATAGCGATTCATTAAGTTGTAAAGAAACTCGTTCGTAGTAATCAAGCATCGATTCATAACCTCTCTGCATTAATCTTTGACTCCTCAACAAGAGATTGAGTATTTTAAAAAAATGCAGCAAAGTTGAAAACTAAACTATAAAGTGAACCGAAACGATCCAACTCATAATCAAGTATATCGTCTGACCAGTTGAAACTTATCTTAAGTCGTCTCTCCAAATCAACGATTGATCAATACTTTTAATGGAAGATCGCCCTGATAACGCCATGGCGAATTCAAATTCCTTTTGAAGTATAGTTAACACTTTAGCAACACCTTCGCTGCCTCCACACGCCAAACCAAAACAGATTGGTTTGCCCACTAAGACTGCAGAAGCACCTAAGGCCATCGCTTTTAATACATCGGTTCCACGTCTGATTCCTCCGTCCATTAAAACAGGAATTCTTTTGTTTACCCTTTTTACAATTTGAGGCAAGACTTCAATAGTTGCCGGAACGGTATCGAGGTTACGTCCACTATGATTGGATACCATGATGCCCGATGCTCCTACCTGAATTGCCTTTTCGGCATCATCAGGATTTAATATTCCTTTTAACAAGACTGGTAATTTAGTGAGTGATCTTAACCATTCAATGTCATCCCAGGTGAGTGATTTTTTGAATGCCAGCGCTTGTCCCTTGCTGGCAAATGCAGTGTCAATCATATAGGGTGGTTTCAGATCATCTGGCAATTTAAACTTTGCCTTTCGCTGACGATCCCTTGATCCGGAAACCGGTGTATCAACCGTTACACAAAGCGCACGACATCCCTGCGCTTTTACTTTTTGTACCAGATCCTTCACAAAATTCCTATCATCAACCACATAGAGTTGAAACCAAAGAGGCATGGTGGCCACTTTTGCTATCTCTTCAATCGGTGTGGTGGTGAACGAGCTAACTACGTAGGTGGTAGAAGCCGCTGCGGCTCCCCGTGCCGTGGCGAGCTCTCCTTCCGGATGCATCATTTTATGAAACGCAGTGGGAGCAATCATAATGGGATAAGGCATCTCCATACCAAAAAGAGAAACTTTGGTATCGAGTTTCGTGACATCATTCAGCACCCTGGTTTGAATTTTTAATCGATCCAGTGCTTCCCGGTTCCACTTTACTGTAAATTCATCTGCTGCTCCACTAGCTACAAACTCATAAGCCATCTTCGTCATTTTCCCCTCTGCCATTTTTTCAAAGTCGAAAAGATTGATGATGTCATTTAGTTCTTCGGGGTTGGTATTAAACGTAGTGCTATCAACCGGTTTACCGTCTGTAGTAAATGGTAAAACGGAAGCCCCAGCCAATGCGCTAAACGATTGCAGCATATTTCTTCTTGTGTATTTCATGTGAATAGGTTTAAGGAAAATTACAAAAAATAGGTTGCCATCAGCTTTAATCCTGGAATTGAAACTGAAATAAATGACGAATGCTTTCGGTACGCTCCGCATTGTCAGGTGATGACGCTTCGGTCACACCCTGACTGAAACGACAGGGATTAACCCTGACATTGAAAATGAAGGAAGACTTACTTTCAGAATCAAACTTCAACTCCTTCATTTTCAATCATCAGCACGTAGTGCAAAAAAGTCTAATGACTTTTTTGGGCTAGTGTTTTCTTTTTTGGATTCGCTGCACTGGCCTAGTCTCTCCATTCTTCAAGAGCTTAGTTGTTCAGATATTTGTTTGGAATATTAGCCGGAAAGTATTCGGTGCCGTAACGGGCTTTTAACAATAAAGACACTACTTCATAAATCTGTTTCTCTGTTCTTTGGAATTGACGCAGAAGGCCCATCATAGCATAACTTATTGGGTTCACCGCTGGAATAAAAGTCTCCCATGCATAACCTTTGCCCCAAACCAATCCTTTTACAGTTAGCGTC
>JANOUH010000310.1:0-7493 GCA_031416795.1 Cytophagales bacterium
TTTGCAAAGCGGACTTATTTTGAAGTGAATATTTTGGCCAACGATAAAGATGTGTGTTACACGGGCGAACCCGTAACCACCACGTTTAAAATGAATGTCCTGCTTCCTGGCAATGCCGATCCTTTTATCGATACGGATCTCACGACCGATCCGCAAGAGCGAAGAGTACTGAACCTCGAAAGAAGAATCAATGAAACTTTATCATTCACCGTTACCGGGAAAGATCTTATCGATAATGATCTTCTTGTATTGGATGTAAAGCAACAGGACTCACTCAGTATGTTTGGTATTTCGTTTCCAAAAGCTACAGGAATTGGCCAAGTGTCTTCCTTATTTGAATGGGATTTATCGTGCGCGAAAATTGATTTGAAGAAGAAGGATAAATTCTTGTTTCGTTTTATCGTGGTTGACAATGCCAACAAGTGCCGTATCTACAAATCCGATACGGTAGATGTGCAAGTAAAAATTCTTCCCCCTCTAAACAATGCACCTGAACTGGTCATTCAAAATGGCACCACCCTTGTCAATGATCAAACCGTTTCCTTTACATTAGGTGAACCCATTCTATTTAACTTCACTGGCACCGATGCTGATATTCTTCCCGATAAGGATTTATTAAAACTTACTTTACTTGAAGCGACCGGAACTATACCTCCGGAAGGATATGTGTTTACTCCCAAAGAAGGTAAAGGCAGAGTGGAAACCGTTTTTTCCTGGACGCCAGACTGCTCTATATTCAAAGACAATGTTTATGAAAACACGTATACATTCAAATTCAGATTGGGTGACGACCGTTGTTTTAGTTTCAAAGCCGATACCGTTACGCTTACCATCCGGTTGAAAGATATTGACAATAATGACAGAGATTTTCTTCCCCCCAATGTGATTACTCCTAATGGTGATGGTTGCAACGACTATTTTGCCGCGGAAGGCACTGAAACCTGCCCATTGAGCGATAAAACATTTAACCCCGATGAATTGATTGCATTTCCACCTGACAATTGTATTCGAAAATTCGAATTGGTTCGGATCTATAACCGATGGGGTAATTCTGTGTTTGAAAGTACCGACCGGAAATTCAGATGGTACGCCCCCGATCAGGCAGCCGGTGTTTATTATTACCTGATCAAATTCACGGATAAAGAATACAAAGGATCGCTTTCAGTGCGCTATTAAAGTGTGATGGGCGTAACTCTATTTTCTTTTACATAGACTGGCTGATCAAACCACTGCACTTCGAACCACACATCTTTTTTGTTGAGCTTGCGCAACTTGTGTCCTTCGTCCACCACCCCAATCACATTGGCTCCTGCCGATGGTCCGCTCATCAGGTAAGTTCTGGTGCTGGTGATCATCACGGTGGAATCCGTCATCGGAAAGTTCACATTCACAGCCAGTAACACCAGAAAGATAATCATCATCACAACAGCTCCGATGGATTTCTTTCCTTTTTTCTTTTGAGTATACATCCACCCCAAGGCAAATAAAACGATACTTGCCAGCAGCAATGAAATTAAATATCCGTATTTATTAAGATGATAATAGAGCCGATCTGATTCCGGATTTTCATATCCCTCTAACCTGTTTTTAGCTGCCAACTCCTGCATCTTTAATAATGTCTGGTCATCGCCTGTGGCCAAATAATAGAGGTTCAAATAATAAAGGCTCTTGCCTACTTTCCCCAGCGCTTCCTCAATGAAGGCCATTTTCAATAACATAGAAGGTGAATATTGCTTGGCGGCAAGCACTTCTTCATAAATGTCCAACGATTGAGTGTATTGCTTTACCTTAAACAAAGAGTCGGCATGGGCCAGCTGCCTGGTAAATATTTGTGCATGGGTGCTATGGACGAAAAAAGTAATTATAATTAGCAGAAGAATTTTTAAAACGCTCGTTTGTATATTTTTCATATCCTGTTACCTTTGCAGCCTCAATTACGGAAACGACCGCAATTTAGCCACATTTAATGATTCCGTAGCTCAGTTGGTAGAGCAATACACTTTTAATGTATGGGTCCTGGGTTCGAATCCCAGCGGGATCACTGAAAGCCTGAGCAAGCCGCTCGGGCTTTTTTATTTTAAGGTGAATGCATTACACAATTGTCCATCATTATTACATTTTAATAGGCCAAATAACTGAAAAGCAGCCGTTTGACCTTTTGGTCTGCTCTTAAAGACCAAAACAGATTATGAAAGTGATTGTGAGGGCAATCCTTCAGTAATAATTTTTATCATTTGTCATAAAAAAAACTTCCTATGAGGAAGAATCTTGAAGATAAAATCGGACTTCGTAAAAAATTCAGAGCGGTGTTTACCCGCTTTGGAAAAAAGGTGAATTATAACGGGTATACCGACATCACTATCCTGCTCACCAACATCGTGGATGCTGAGACCACCTTAGTAGTGACGGATCACCATTGGTTTGGGTATACAAAAGGATTTGAGAAAGCTTCGCTAAAAGAAGGTGTAACGATTGAATTTGAAGCTCGGGTAAAAATGTATAAGAAGGGATATGTGAACCGGAAACTCTTCATTAATAAACGACAATCGGATTATAAATTAAGTCATCCCACCCACATTCAAGTGGTCAGTTAAAAATTTCATCATTCAAATCAATTTATGGTATTGCATGAGCTGCGTCTGTGACTACCGTGATCCTAATCACTGCAAGAGACGATGTCATGATGTATAATCGCAAAGTGAAATCAAAGCCCTCCTCGTGAGCATCATTACTAACCTGCACACTTTTCGAAAATTGAGACACTACCCCCCCTATCTTATAACCAAAATCTTTCTATACGGTGATATACATCATCGACCAGCATACATACTGCATGGTATGTTTGTTTATAAATAAGGGAAATGTATATGAAAACGAATGAAGAACTTCAAAATGATATGATGGAGGAACTGAAATGGAATCCACTATTGAGAGATGTGTATACGCAAATTGGCGTATCAGCAAAAGATGGTGTGATCACGTTGTCAGGATTGGTGGATACCTATTCTAAAAAATTAACTGCCGAGCGCACCGCACAACACGTTCCAAGCGTAAGGGTAGTTGCGTGTGATGTTGAAGTTAAGATAGCAGAATTTGGAAAAAAGACAGACTCTGAAATTGCTGAAGCCGTGAAAAACGCTTTGCGAAGGAACAGTGCTGTCGATGAAGACAAAATTGAATTAAAAGTTGATAATGGCTGGGTGTTCATGGATGGAAGTGTTGATTGGGAATATCAAAAAATTTCAGCTCAAAATAGTGTAGAGAACCTATTAGGCTTGCGAGGCTTAACAAACAATGTAACGATCAGGTCTAAAGACATTGACGTAAAAGACATCAAGAACAAAATAATGAAAGCATTTCAACGAAATACCAACATTGATGCCTGTGGTATAAAACTGGAAAGTTCTGGCTGTAGAGTTACTCTAAGCGGAACCGTTCGTTCGTGGATAGAAAAAGAAGAAACTGAAAAAATCGCCTGGTCATCACCGGGGGTACTTTCGGTAGACAATAGAATAGAAATTGGAGTCTGAGGTGTTGGCTTAATCTACTGAGATTAAATCCTCAGAAAGGGCTGTGGCAACTTGTCATAGCCCTTAATTTTATAATAGTCATTATATGAATGATCCATCGGGAGATATATCTTCCGAAAGTCCGTTCCTCATGTATGTCCATTGGAAATGTCTTTTCATCCCTATCATCAACGACAAAAGAAAAACTGTCTCTTGATCAAGGAAGGTTTAGTTATGTAAGATACCTGTAGAATAACTGCTGCAAAAGGCACCAAACTACGGATGATCCGGAAACAGTGAGATTTAATACTTTTCGCCCAATTTGCATTTCAATAAGTTGGACAGATCAGGCACATCTATCCCTGCAAGTGAAGTCGCTCACTCCAGCCTACTTCACCGGTGGTTTCGTCAACAACTCTTTCAAAGTATAGTTCAATCCGTTCTTCATTACCATCTTTACATTCAGGGCATCTTTGATATTCTTCAGTGGATCTCCATCTACAATAACAAGATCAGCCAGTTTGCCTGACTCCAGAGAACCCAGGTCTTTATCTACACCCACAGACTCGGCAGCCCACAACGTGGCAGACTGTAATGCAGTAAACGGACTAAGTCCCAAAATCTCTACATAAGTCTGTATCTCTAATTGAATACTCAATCCATAAGGCATAAAAGGAGCATCCGTACCTGCCGTAAAATGATTGCCTGCTGCCACGAGTTTTTTTAATGTGGTTGCATATCCCGATAGCATCGCATGGGAAGGAGCCAGATCAGCCTGCATTGTTTTTACAGACGCCTCATACGTTGCGCGATAAGTTTCAGGATAGATGGCTATATATTGTGGATTCTGAAAAAGAGTTGGGTATTGCTGTGTCATGATGTTGAAGCCTCCATAGAGTGCAGCAGTCGGTGTAATACGTATCCTGCTTGACGTGATCAGATCCAATACATCCTGATAGCTGCGACCAATGGCAGAACGCACCGGAGAATATCCCCTGCGGCTCGTGGCGCCAATGTGTTCAATGGCATCTACGCCATAACTGGTGGATGGATAAATTTCATGAGATGCAATGGGTATTCCATGCTGATGAGAAAATTCCGTGAATCTTTTTTGCAGATCATCTGGCATGCGCACATACGTCTTCATGAAGTCATAGTCCAATGCCTTCGCACGACTCAATTCTAATTCTGCGCTGGCAGCAGAATTACTGTTAGCGATGTTGTAATACACCCGGTTTCCATCTTGCAGAAAGCCGGTGAAAAATTCACGCGGACCGGGTCTTACTCCACTGCTCCATAATTCTTTTCGGGCAACAGCATCATATGGATCTGAACCTGGTTCTCTCACTGAAGTAATACCGAAGGCCAACCATCCACGACCTGTTTTCTCTCCTTCCATTTCTGACTGATGAGCGTGCATATCAAACATGCCTGGAATAACTGTTTGCGCGCTGGCATCAATCACTTCGGCTGTACCATGATCGGCATGTGGAATAATTTCTTTGATCCGATTGCCTTCAATAATGACATCCACGTTATTGCGATACATATTGTTCACACCGTCAAAAAGTTTTCCTGCGTGAACTACCTTACGTATACCTGTAGGTTGTTGTGGTTTCCATGTCAACTCCATTGGAATAAAATCCTGTTGCCCCTGACTAAGATAAACCCGCTTTAACTTATCGGCTGAAAGAAATACGATGCTCCTGGAATCTGCTGTCCAGCTTGGATTGTCTGACAACTCATTGGTCAATCGCTGCACAGGGCCGGCTATTTCTCCTGATGGAGTAACGGGAAGAATCCAAAGCACACCATCCTGAACATAAGCGAGGAACCTGCCATCGGGTGACCACACTGGCCCATTCTTACTTCGTGTCGCTAGTGTGCGACCTTCCACTGGTGAAAACAATTTATCCGGACTTCCATCTAAAGAAATTATGAGAAACTTATTTACCCCTTCGCGAAAGCGTGAAGAATAAGGAACCATTGCCGAGATAATAATACGCTGACCGTCTGGCGACCAGGATGGTTGACTGGGTGTAGTCACCGATGCGTGAATCTTTTTGACATCGCCATTGGCTACCTCTACAAGATTGAGCGAACTGCCACTCGACAGGCTATTACCTTCGGCTTGAAAGAAGGCGATCGACTTGCCATCGGGAGACCAGGTGGGATACGTTTCATTTTGAGGAGTGTTCGTTAATTGAAGATCCGAAGCATTTGATAAATCTCTCACCCAAAGGTCAAATGATCCACTGCGATCACTGATGAACACGATTTGCTTACTATCAGGAGACCATGCTGCATGCATATTGACATAGGCATTGTGTGTTACTTGAATTGGAACCGGATTACCAATATTCAGTACCCATAGATTTCCCAATGCAGTAAACACAATTTTTTTTCCGTCTGGAGATACTACCGGCCCCATAATGCCTTTGACTGGTTTAGCAGTCTGGCTATCAAAATCATACTTCTTGCGTATATAGTTTGGACGATGCAGATAAACATTTGCTTCCCAGTTTATCACAGCAGTTTTTTTCCTCACCAAATCTTTCTTTTTGATCTGGCCATCGGCTGTGTAGAGTACTTCCGTTTGCGAAAGCCAGTTAACCCGAAAGGGGAATGCATCTTCTTTAGGATCGGTAAAATCGGAGATCTTTCCGGAAGCCACTTCAACCTGATAGAGTCGCGTTTCCACGTTATTGGAAGAATAATAAATAATCTGTTTCCCATCAGGGCTCCATGAAGGAGATGCAGTCGTTATAAGACCAACGGCTATTTCTTTCTCTACTCCATCTGCGCTGCGCACATAGACGGAAGGCTTTGGGCCTCGATCAGAAACATAGCTGATCATTTTTCCATCAGGAGAATAAGAGGGACTGTATTCATTTTTCGGGTTACTCGTCAGTGGTTTAAAAGATTCAGTGGCCACATCCATTTCCCAGATGTCATAGTTGTTGTTTCTATCGGATGAAAAGAGAATACGTTTGCCATCAGGAGACCATTGCGGTTCACGATCATCATAAATTCCAAAAGTCAATTGACGCATGTTCTTTCCATCCTTATCAATCTTCCACAGGTGCCAGCCGCCATCGCGGTACGACTGAAATACAATCGTATTTCCATTGGGTGACCAACCTGGCTGACGACTATCACCCAGATTATCCGTAATGGCTTTCGCTGTACCTCCTGATGATGAAAGAATAAACAACGTGCCTTGCAAGTCAAGCGCCAACCATTTCTTATCTGGTGACACTGCCACCGCCATGTTGGTGCCTTCGTGAATAGTCACCTTTATAGAATCGGGCGACTGGGCAAATGCAGCGCAGTATGTCAGACAGAAAAAGATAGTAAGGAATCTCATGTTGGTTTCAAGTTTCTTGTTTAACATACCGGCTGAGAACCCCAATCTGAGGAAACACAACCTAAAGGGTGAAGCGTATTGTCTTTTAACTAAGGTAAGTAAGGAAGGTAAAAAGAATTGAGATCTTCAAAAGGAAAATTATGTTGACTGGTTAGATCAAATTGCCATTGGAATATGCACTTTCCATTATGCCTTTGCATTCAAACTCTATAGATGAAGTAAATGAGGTGAATACTGAAAACCAAGAAAATATTGCTGCGCTAACCTTAAGCAAGCGATACTTGCCCGGATGGGATGAAAATAATTCCCATATGCTTCATCTCTTCGATGGCTCGTTCCACATCCCCCTTTGCTACGTCCACACCAAGCACAGCATCTTCAACGACTAGCACATTAAACCCTTTCTTATGCGCATCGAGGGCTGAAGATAAAACACAATAATCGGTAGCCAGGCCACACACATATAAATCATCAACCTTATGAGAACGTAAAAATTGTTCGAGGTTATTGTTGGTCGCTTCAAAAGCTGAATAGCCATCGTCTTCGCTACCGGTTCCTTTGAGAAAAACTTCCTGAATTCTTTCTGCATTAAGTTGTGGATGGAAGGCCGCACCAAA
>JANOUH010000311.1:0-1945 GCA_031416795.1 Cytophagales bacterium
GGCAAAGACCCTGCTGCGGTGTATGATGCACTCTATACCCAATACGGAATTGCCGCGGCACCCTCCGGTGGCATCCGCCTGTCACCACACATCTATAATACACTGGCCGATGTTGATGATGTGGTGAATGCCATTCAGGCACTGGCAAAGTAGCGGGGTGGTGTTATGGCGTGTCCCCTGCGAGGCGCAGGGGCCGGGCTATCCGCTACAAGCTCCCTCGTTACGATTGTGCGGAGTTTATCCCGAGCGGAGCCTCGGGAGGCTTTTCGCTACTATCCCTCACGCGGGTTGTGTGCGTTGAATTGTAGTTTGAGTTTTAGTGAACGTGTCTGATTACTATTCATGGATTTATCCTGACTGGAGCGATAGCGGAACGTCAGGACACATTTTGCCCTCCCGAAAAATGGGAAAAACACTGTTGTGGAAGAAAGTTGATTTCGCGATCTTACTGATGATTAAATAAGGATATAAGACATGGAGTGACTTATATAAACATGTTGGCAGTAATACCGCTGGAGAGAAAATCTCACCCGACAAAGTGGACGAAATTTTGTAAATTGTGGTGTGAAAAAACGAACGACAAAAGGACTCGATTTTATAATAGATAAGCTCACTAATTCCATTGAGAACAGGGTAACCGGTGACAGCTTTACAACCAATATTATCCACCTGACAAAAGCTGACCTTAAGACAGTAACAAAGAAAAGCGGGTGGGTTTTCGACTGGTGGTTTGAATTAAACCAACCTGAACGAGAAGTATATAAATTGACAATTTCTGAGAACACTAACATTATTCAAGGACTAATTAGTCTTGAAATTAAGTTTGACCATTTATATGCATTTGGTTGAAAGCTCACCATTTAACAAGGGGAAAGAGAAAGTTTATTCTGGAGTTCCTGGTAATTTAGTAGCCTTTGCCTGCAGACTTTCATTTCAGAGAGGATTTGAAGGAAATGTATCCTTCGTTTCAAAGACTCAATTAATAAACCATTATACAGAGACATTAGGTGCATTTCATGCCGGTGGACGTTTAATGATTATTGAAACTGGAGCAGCATTAAGACTCATGAATAAATACTTTAAAAATATTGACATATGAAGACAAGAAAAAACGAATTGGACGTTGACTTCATTGGAGGCTCTGGACCGTTGACAAAAGAAGAAGAGAAAAGAATCAGTGAAGTGATTAAGATGCTGAAATCTAAGAAAGGCTCATCTCGTAAGCCGAAATTAAAGGTGACGACCAAGAAAAAAGTAACAGCATAGCGGTACTACTGCCAACAAAAGCTATAACCAATGGCGGGTGATGAGTAAGTATAAAGTTTTATCCCCGCTATTACGCTTGGTCGCGGTAGACAATAACGGTTTCAAAAGCCGCCACTGGTTATAGGCAAACGTTAGCTCCAATGCCCCCTGAGGTTCAACACGACAGACAATCAACAAGACACAAACCAAACTTCTTATAAAATGGGAAAGTTCTACAAACAAATGGAAGTGATTTACGACATGGCTGAGTTTTCTTGGGCAGCTGACTACGCATCCAGGCCAGGGGCACTGGCCAGCATACTGGACCAGTTGATTACATCCAGGGACACAATTGAGGAAATCGTAGAGCATGCGGTTGCTGAGGGCCGTAAGCGAGGACATCGGACCAAGTACAGCACGGGGTACATCCATAGCCACATCAAATTCCGGGTCAAGCAGGCGGCAATGAACAAAAATGCGAAATAGGCTTGCTGTTACAGTGAAATGATCCGATCTGGCACAGATGCATGTGTATCAAGATAGTATTTAATGTAATTATGTTTTTTGGTGCCCGATCGAATAAATCAAAAATAATAAACAATGGAAATGAGAGAATTAGAACAATCAAAACATAGCCTTGATAAAATATTTGAAAGGGAAAAAGCGAATTATTCTGTTAAAAAGTTGCTATCCAAGTTTC
>JANOUH010000312.1:0-1838 GCA_031416795.1 Cytophagales bacterium
TGCTTTTTCCACAGCCCGAATAACCATCAATGGCGATGACAATTTTACGCATGATCAACAATCTTTTTGCGGACAAGGAATTGGTTTGTTCGGATCTAGTTTTTTATTGAGCGGCCTTCTGGATGAAGCACAGGAACTGACCAATAGTATAAAGGCCAATCCAATCACAAAAATATTTTTCCTATGAGCCATAATTTTCTGGGATTTTTAGGTGTTAATCTCTAATGGGCATCTCTAAAAACCCTGGTTAAATCTACAACAATAAATTAGGTGTGACTATCTTTGGAAAAAGGAAAATATATGAGCAGCACAACACGGGGATTATTTGATGAGCAGTTTCGGTTGGAAAAAATAAGCAAGCAAAATGACCCACTTGAAAAATTGCTGGCTCATATTGATTTTGAATTTTTCCGGAAGCCGTTGGAAGATTGGTTTGGAAAGGATAAAGTGAAAGGGGATAATAAAGGAGGCCGTCCGTCCTACGACTATATACTGATGTTTAAGATTGTAGTCCTTCAACGCTATTATAATTTAAGTGATGACAGTACGGAGTTCGCCATCCTAGACCGATTGTCGTTCATGCGTTTTTTGGGATTGACCATTTCCCATGCCGTACCTGACTCCAAGACAATCTGGAATTTCAAGAATGAATTGGCCAAGGGTGATATGGTGAACAAGTTGTTTAGAAAACTGGATAATAGATTGGACAAGGAAGGGGTAGTAATACACGAGGGGAAGATGGCAGATGCAACCATTGTGGAAACACCCCGTCAACGTAACAGCAAGGAAGAAAATGAACAGGTGAAAGGAGGCGAAGTACCAAAAGAATGGAAAGAAAACCCCAATAAGTTGCGCCAGAAAGATGTAGATGCAGCTTGGCTTAAAAAAAATGGAGAGACATTTTACGGATACAAAGATCATATCAAAGCCGACACCAAGACCAAGTTGATTGTCGGTTATGAAGTGACATCGGCCAGTGTGCATGACAGTGAACCACTGGAAAACTTGTTGGACAAGAAAGAAGATCAAGGCCAGCCCTTTTATGGAGACAGTGCATACCGAAGTGAGGCAATAGAAAAGAGTTTAAGCAAGAAAAACATTGAATCACAAATTCATGAGAAAGGGTATCGTGGCCACCCTTTAACCAAGAGGCAACAGCAGCGCAATAGAAAAAAGTCAAAAGTACGGGCACGGGTAGAACACATCTTTGCTTTCATGGAGAACAGCATGCAGGGCGTGTACCTCTATTGCCGAAGCCTTGTTAGAGCCAAGGTCGCTATCGGGATGATGAACTTAACCTATAACTTATTCCGACTAACGCAACTCAAGGTATGTTTATCGAGGGGGTAGTGGCTCCAATCGGAGCTAACGATGCCTCATCAGAGGCAAAAACTTTGGAGGAAGAGGTGAACTAGATAGAATCAAAGAGCGTTTTTTCGGAATTTTTCTCAAGCGAGAAAATAATATTTTAAAAACGAGTTATTAGAGATGCCCTAATTATATTCGTAAGCAAAATATTCAACACACCAACCTTAAACCCAAAACTTTATGGCACGAAATCGAGGAGTGGCTTATATAAAGCCTGGCGTAGTAGAAGTTCAAAACATTGAGTATCCAAAGTTGAGCATCGGGTCGCGCAAATGCGATCATGGTGTAATTCTGAAGGTCGTATCTACCAACATTTGCGGAAGCGACCAGCACATGGTGAGAGGACGGACTACCGCTCAGGAAGGATTGATCCTGGGGCATGAAATTACCGGACAAGTAATAGAGGCCGGCAAGGATGTCGAGTTTATTAAAGTGGGCGATATCGTTTCCGTCCCATTCAACATTGCGTG
>JANOUH010000313.1:0-3148 GCA_031416795.1 Cytophagales bacterium
AGGATCTTCATCGAGGTCAAGTGAATCCCGATGAATTGAAATAGGAACGTAACTATAAAAAAACTTTTCTGCACACCGTGCGAGATACCGGTTCGGGTTTAACATGAGTGGTATTAAAAAGAATAAGTCACCCGACCGGTATGACAGCTTCGTAGTAAATCTCATCACCTTTACTGAAGTTAGTGTGAAATTAAATGAAATGCCATCCCACCATTGGGCGACAGCTTTGTAGTCAATGCAAGAAGTGTCTATGATATTGTTTTCAATCACCCTAAAATATTCCACTCCTCATTCAATTGTGATATGGCCGAATGCGCGGTAAGATCAAACTGACAAGGAACAACGGATACATAATTATTCGCAATGGCCCACTCATCATTGTCTTCACCTTTATCGAAATTTACGAAGTTGCCCGTCATCCAGAAATAGCTTCTTCCGTTGGGATCAAAGCGCTGTACAAAATCCTCCACCCATTTGGCATTTGCCTGACGGCAAACACGAATACCTTTAACAGGTTCGTTACGCTTGGGCGGAATGTTTACATTCAAGGCAACCCCTTTGGGCAATCCCTTCTCTAATACTTGTTGAGCAATTTTTTTTACCACATCGTGAGTGTGTGAGAAATCTGCTTTATGACTGTAGTCGCATAACGAGAAACCTATAGCGGGTGTGCCTTCAATGGCTCCTTCAATCGCTGCCGACATCGTGCCTGAATAAAGAACGCTGATCGATGTGTTGCTTCCATGATTAATTCCGCTAACTACAAGGTCGGGCTGGCGATTATCTTTCATCACAAAATGCCTGGCCATCTTCACGCAATCGGCCGGAGTGCCTGAACATTCATAGGCTTTTACTCCTTCAAAAATAAACGACTCATTCAATCTAAGTGTATCGCCTACTGTAATCGCATGGCCCATACCCGATTGTGGGCCATCAGGAGCAACCACGATCACATCGCCCAGCTCCTTCATCACATTTACTAAATTCAGTATTCCCTGAGCCGTGATGCCATCATCGTTTGAAACCAAAATCAAAGGTCGTTGCATAAAAATCTCGTGTATAAAAAGTAAGTGCTATTTTAGAAAAAGGGAGTTGTAGTAATTCACCGCCTGGGTAAGTTCATATTTTTCATCGAGGTCAAGGCGATTGGCTTTTACGTATTTTTGAACTTCATCTTCTTTGCCTCTCATCAATTCATACCAATCATTTTTCTTGCCCCGATATTCCTCGATGTTTCCATTCTCCTTCAGTAGAAAATACTTGTTAACCAATATCAACCGGGTATACGAGCCATAATAATAAAACGAAGAACTGGTTCGATACTCAAGCGCTTCGCGGCACAGCACGGTCAGTTTACCCTCTTCCATTAGTTCAAAAAAGACCGGTGCTTTATATTGACCAGATGTCGAGTAAGGCAGTGAATAAAAGATCCGATACCGCTTTACCGTGCCATCAAAAATTTCGAAGAAGAGCACCTTGCGTGCCGTATAACTTTCAAGCTTAGGTTGCTGTTCATTGGTTTGATATTGAATCAAATCACTTTGCAGATCATATTTGATTTTACCACGCAACGTATCGCCTGAGTCCAGTATCAATTTACCTTCATGCCAAAGTTCAAAGGCAAATTGCTGCGCTGATGCGGAGATGCTGATTAAACTAAATAATATGATCGCACTAATTTTCACTTTGAATTATTCAAAATCATGTGTCCGAGTTTATCCCGCTTCGTTTTCAAATATTTTTCATTGTGAGGATTGGGTGCGATCTCGATGGGAATATTATCTACGATCTCTAGTCCGTAGCCCATCAACCCTACTCTTTTCTTTGGATTATTCGTGATGAGCCTGATTTTGGTAACTCCAAGGTCATTTAAAATCTGAGCTCCTATACCGTAGTCGCGACTATCCATCTCAAAACCCAACTGCAGATTAGCCTCCACGGTATCAAGGCCTTCTTCTTGCAATTTATACGCTCTGAGTTTATTTAATAATCCTATACCTCGTCCCTCCTGTTTCATATACAGAACGATTCCTTTTCCCTCGCGCTCTACCATCTGCATAGCGGCATGCAATTGCGAGCCACAATCGCAGCGACAGGATCCGAAAATATCTCCCGTTACACATGAAGAGTGGACGCGCACCATGACCGGTTCATCTTTTTTCCATTCACCTTTCACTAACGCCATGTGCACTTCTGTAGTATTGATTTGCTCATAAGCCACGAGTTTAAAATCTCCATACTCAGTAGGCATCTTTACATCCACCTGCCTGCGTATCTGCGATTCAACCTTCATGCGATACGCAATCAAATCTTTAATGGTCACCAGCTTAAGATTAAAACGATCTGCTACTTTACGAAGATCAGCAAGGCGAGCCATGGACCCATCCTCATTCATTATTTCTACTAATACACCGGCTGGTCGAAACCCTGCGATCCGGGCAAAATCAACTGCAGCCTCTGTATGACCAGAACGCCTGAGCACGCCTTCCTTTTTTGCTCTCAGTGGAAAAATATGACCTGGTCTACCTAACTCTTCCGACTTTGTTTCTGGGTCAACCAATGCTTTGATTGTTTTAAAACGATCATGTGCAGAAATACCCGTGGTACATCCATGACCAATTAAATCTACCGATACGGTGAACGGAGTTTCAAAGGTGGCTGTGTTTTTTCCTACCATGAGCTCGAGACCCAACTCTTCACAACGATCTTCTATCAAAGGCGCGCAGATCAATCCACGACCGTGGGTAGCCATGAAGTTTACAATTTCGGGAGTAATTGATTCGGCAGCACAAATAAAGTCACCTTCATTTTCACGATCCTCATCGTCCACAACAATGATGACTTTACCGTTTTTTATTTCTTCAATCGCCTCTAAAATTGAATCGATCTTAATTTTATCACTCATGTTTATCTGTTTTCAAATGTTCAACAAAGAAAAGGGTATTCCTGTTCCTATTTTGCTACCACAATGCCCAGCATTTTAGCCAGCTCTCGCTCGGCATCTTTTAATCCGGTTTGATCGATCAATGCTTGTTCTAATTGTTCCCAACTGCCGCCCGTCTCTGCTTCTTTTATTTTTTGTAGATTTTCTTCCATCATTTTCTGCACCATCCGGAACTTCAATCGCAATACATTGCTCAATGCCAGC
>JANOUH010000314.1:0-9103 GCA_031416795.1 Cytophagales bacterium
TTCTTTGACGCGGTTAGAAAATTTTGCTTCCATATTTGCCATAATCTTGAGTAATGTAAATGTAAAGTTTTAAGAGTGATTATTCAAAAGGCAGGAAGGGTATAAATCAATCATTGCATCTCCAAATCAATCCGTCAAAAAACAAGTTTAAGATTTTATTTGTTCAGATCTTATATCCGTGACGCGAGGATAAGGGAAGCAGCCCCTGATCCTTCACAAAACAGTACGTCAATCAAGCTGAGATTTTCTGCAAAACCATTGCCAAAAACCTGGTGGTATGAAACTGGTTTGTAAAAGTTACGGCTTGAAGCCGGTTTTTTGGGGTTTATCTGCGATCGGAGATCAAAAACAGGTGAAGAGGGCCCTTTTTCATAACACACGCTGAAAGAAAGGGTTGGATTAAAACGAATAGATTTAAGACAGAATGACAGCAATTCGAAATTTAGATCGAACAAAAACTCGTGATTACGATAAAGAATAGTTCTTAAATCATCGGAATAATACTCGAAATAAGGTGCTTTTTGATAGGCCGATTCAATAGTTCTCCAATGGTTGTTTTGCCATTTTTTGCTGTAGTCGATGCGAACGTCTTTCGTAAGAGTCTTTCCATGTTTTGCCGTTAAGGGAACAATCAGCATCTCGACACCTTGCGCTGTTTTAATATAACATCGGTTGCGATAGCTTTGCTTTACATAGTGTTCCCATTTCTCTAACTCAATAGCATCAAAGTGCCGAAACGCACAGAAATATTCCAGCGAAGGCAGATAATGAAGTTCAATTAAGGCAATAGCCGACATTTCAATTTTGTTTCTGATTCAATATTATAAATTTGTCAAAATAGTTTGATCTATGGTTAGGTTGCTCATCGGCAAAGGTGTAATTATTTTTGTTTTAATTATTTTTTCATGTGATTTTAAGGAACAGAACTCATTACCTGTTTATGAAGATTGCAATCCCATTTTTGTAAATGGTTATACTGATAAAGCATCTTATCGTCCCGGTGAGGTGATTGAGGCTTTTCTTAATTTTAAATCTAACCTCGCCCCTTGTCAATTAACGATTTCAAAAATTGATGGTGCTAAAGTATTTACGATCGATACACAAACGATAATACAAACTCAACCCAGCGCCTCGGCTTCAATAGATGGATTTGACTATACATCTTCAATCAAAATTCCTGTTCCAACTACATTAAAGAGCGGCATTTACTTAATTGAGAATGCCATACCTTTCATTGTAAAATCTACCACTCAAGTTGATCTGATGGTGGTTTATCCTTCTAATACAGCGGCTGCTTATGCAACCAGTGGAGGCCATTCATTTTATGATAAAAGCGATAGGGCTGATCGTATTTCTTTCCATCGTCCTGTGGCTGTACAGGCATTGTCGTTACATTGTTTGAACTGGTTCCTCACTATGCCGGACATTAAAATTGGATATGTATCAGATATGGACATGGATGACTTTTCAAATATCAGTAATGCAAAAGTGTTGGTCATTGTTGGACATAGTGAATACTGGACACGCAAGGCCCGCCTGAATTTTGACAAGCATATTATTAATGGAAAACATGCTATCGTACTTTCAGGCAATACCATGTGGTGGCAGGTAAGGTATTCCCAAAGTAGCGATCAGCTCATATGTTACAAAGATGCAGTTGCCGATACTGAACAAGATGTTTTATTGAAAACTATAAACTGGTATGAATCATCCCTTCAATATCCGATACTCAGCAGCATCGGTGCTGATTTTAATTATGGTGGTTATGGAATATATGCAGATAGTGGATGGGATGGTTTTAAGATTGTAAACCCGCAATCGCCTTTACTGAAAGGACTTGGTTTCTCCATGGGAGACATTTTAGATTTGCGTTCCGGAGAATATGATGGCTCGCCTGTAAGTTATTTTGAAAATGGGATTCCTGTATTAGATAAAAATAAACTTGGCTTCTATAAAGTTGAGTTAATTGGTTTTGATAAGGGTTCGCGACTTGGAAATGAAACGATTGGCACCTTTATCGCTTTTCAAAAAACCGAGACATCGGGAGTGGTTGTCAATACTGCGAGTTATTCGTGGTGCTCTGACGCTGGTATGGGCGGCACGGATGGAAGCCAGATTAAAATAATCACCAGAAATGCGATTGATCTTTTACTTAAGGGGCAGTCTGTTTTTTTGAAATAACCTATTCGAAGCGACCCAGACCCTGACGAGTAACAACGGGCTCGCCACTGGTGAAGTCAACAATGGTTGAAGGAATATTTCCTCCCGTGCCGCCATCAACCACCAAATCTACTTTGTGTTTAAAGTCTTCGTAAATTTCTTCAGGATCAGTAGTATATTCTTTAATATGATCATCATCTTTGATGGAAGACGTGATCAGTGGATTGTCAAGAAGTTTAACGATCTCCAGTGGTACTGGATGATTGGGAATACGAATCCCCACCGTTTTTTTATTGACATTTAATATTTTTGGCACATGACTACTCGATTCAAAGATGAATGTAAATGGTCCTGGCAAAAGTTTTTTCAGGATTTTGAATTCAGGCGTGTCCAGGCGTTTAACGTATTTTGAAATATGACTGAGATCACTGCATATAAATGAAAGATTCAGTTTTTGTGGTTTTATTTCCATAATGTGGCAAAGTCGCTCTACCGACCTACGGTTCATCAGGTCACATCCAATTCCATAAATGGTATCGGTTGGGTATACAATAATGGCACCTTCCCTTAATAATTCTACGACACGTGCTATTTTTCGAGGTTCTGGAGTAACAGGATGTATGGACAAAAGCTCTGCTGGCATGAATAGTAAAAATCTAAACGTAGCGGCAAATTAACTCAATTACTAGTTAACGCAGTTGTCTTCGTTCATTTTAGTAAATTTGAACCTTCAATTTTTTACTATGTCAGAAATTCCAAAAAAGAAGCTTGCATTTTTCCTGATCCTATCAACTCTTACGATCACATTTATTTTCTATGGCTACCAGATTTTTTATACGCCAAATATCCTGATAGACAAGGATGACCGTGTATTGATTATCCGCACAGGGGCTACTTTTCGCAAAGTGCAGGAAGATTTGGGTAAGGGAAATTTTGTGAATGATATGGTATCATTCAGTTTCCTGGCCAGGTTGTATAAATATGATAAGAACATAATACCGGGCAGATACGCGCTTCGCAGAAATATGACCAATGTGGAGGCTATCCGGACACTGCAATCCGGAAACAGGCAGGCTGTAAAAGTAACATTCACCAACGTGCGCCTTCTCGATGAGTTGCCAGGAAAGATCACAAAGAACATTGGCGTTTCTCCTTCTGAATTTAATGATGCCATGGATGATTTTATTTCTTCCAATGATGATGGATTTAAGCGAGAGAATGTCATCGGAATGTTTTTGCCCAATACGTACGAAGTATATTATAATGTGTTGCCAGATGAACTTATTGCAAGGATGCTTTCAGAATACAAGCGATTTTGGAATGAAGAAAGACTGGCAAAGGCAAAAGCACTTGGGTTAACCCCGAAAGAAGTATCCACGCTTGCCTCCATTGTGCAGGCAGAAAGTGTGAAGCCGGATGAAGCCCCCATCATTGCGGGATTATATATCAATCGACTAAAGAAGGGTATTCCATTACAAGCCGATCCCACCTTGGTTTTTGCGGCTGGTGACTTCACTATAAAACGAGTCCTTAACGAGCACAAAGCGATTGATTCGCCATACAATACTTATAAATATGCCGGTCTACCACCAGGGCCCATCAATATGCCGCAGATCGCTACGATTGATGCGGTGCTTAATTATCAAAAGCACACTTATATTTACATGTGTGCGAAGGAAGATTTTTCAGGTCATCACAATTTTGCAACGACCCTTGATGAACACAATAGAAATGCGCGTAAATATCAAAAGGCATTAGACATTGAGATTAAAAAGGGTGAGGAATTGAGAAAGAATGGACAAAAAAAGAATTGATGTATACTTCTGAAACTTTCATTCGCGTGCGTTATGGCGAAACAGACCAGATGGGTTATGTGTACTATGGCAATTACGCGATGTATTATGAAGTTGGCAGAGTAGAGAGCTTAAGAAGACTGGGGCTCACCTATAAAGAGCTGGAAGAAATGGGCGTGATGATGCCTGTGCTGGAAAACAAATCGAAATTTTTGAGTGCCGCTTTATATGATGATCATTTAAAGGTGGTAACTACCATTCGCGAGAAGCCAGGTGTAAGGATTCGATTTGAATACGATATTTTTAATGGTGAAGGCAAGTTGATTCACCAAGGTGAAACTACATTAGCTTTTGTTGATAAGAAGACGGGAAGACCCAGCCGGCCGCCACAAGTTTTTCAGGATGTATTGAAACCTTATTTCGGATGAAATACGTTACCCGCAAACGCATTCTTCAATATACGAAGGCCCGGGCAGGAAGGAACTGGCTGAAAAAAATTAAGCTTAAACGATACGGTGGACTATCACTTTATAAGTTCATCAAGATATTTTTACATAATGTTGAAGAGGACGAGATACTCGATCGCTCTAATGGTGTAGCATTTAATTTTATCTTAGCGATTTTCCCTACTATCATATTTTTATTTACGCTGATACCCTATATCACAGCGTACTTTCCAACGATAAGCCAGCAAAATATCATGGAGTTCATGCGCTCGTTGTTGCCAGCGAGCATGTTTGGTGAAGTATCCAGTACCATTGAAGACATTATCAAAAATCAACGTGGTAGTTTGCTTACATTCGGATTTATATTTGCCGTTTATCTGGCCACTAATGGGATGTTAGCTTTAATGCGAGCATTTAATTCATGTTATCGCACGATAGAAAAGAGAGCGATGCTTCGTATGCGCATCACCGCATTTGCGTTAACCGCTATGCTTTCTGTTGCTCTTTTTGTGGCCGTAACACTTTTGGTTGTTGGGCAAATTGCCATTGATCACCTCACGGTGAATGCTCAAAAATTTAACATTAATTTGGATGATTATACTCTTTACTTTTTGTTCGCCTTACGTTTTCTGGTGATTTTTATTCTGTTCTTTATTGTCATTTCCTGCATTTATTATTTTGGTCCCTCAGTTCATTATAGTTGGACTTTCTTTTCTATTGGTTCGGTTTTGGCAACTCTTGCTGGCTTGGGTATATCCTACGGTTTTTCTTATTACATAACCAACTTCGGTGCTTATAACAAAATATATGGCTCAATAGGAGTGCTTATTGCATTGATGGTTTGGATGGATTTACTTACGCTTGTATTGCTCTTTGGTTACGAAATAAATGCCAGTCTTCACTATGGCCGCAAGCTTCAGGCGGTTCGATATAATCTGGACTTGAAGAAGACAAAATCAGAACGCGGATTGAAATAATCTAAGAGAATCGACAGAGGTCTTTATTCTCATTGAAGTATAATAATAGTTGTCATTTTAACAGCGATGTACTGTTTGATCGCGGCATTTCATTATCACAAATTCATAATCATAACCGTAAGTGTTTTAGATGTATAATTATGGAGCGTAGAAATTTTTTAAAGAAAGCAGGTGTTTTTGCAGCGGGATTTTATACTTCTCGTATTCCTTCCATCGCGGGTCCATTCATGCCGGGACAAGTAGGAGGTTATCAAATTCCGGTTGATAAAAAGTTGGATCCTCAATGGGTAAAATCACTTTATCAACGAGGTAATCCTACCCGGTATTTTAAAAGTAAAAATGAATTGCAATTTATCGGGATGCCCGTGGGTGGCATTAATACCGGCACACTTTATCTTGGCGGAGATGGCCGCCTTTGGTTATGGGATATATTCAACGACAATCGTGAAGGAATAGATCCTAAAGAAGTGAACTGGGATGGAGTAACTACGCATGCGGCCAAGGTGAGATCCCGAGATGGCTCCGCCTACATAGCCCCGGCAAAAAATATTCGTCCGGTCGATCAGGGGTTTGCCTTTCAGATAAAAACAGAAAACATTTCTGTCATAAAAAAAATGGAGGCCAGTGATTGGGATGACATCATCTTTGAGGCAACTTATCCCATGGCAACAGTTACTTATGTGGATGAACAATTGGCACTGGAAATTACTGCTGAGATATTTTCGCCTTTCATTGCGCTTGACGAAAAGAATTCTGGACTGCCGGCTACCATTTATTCATTCAAGGTTAACAATAAATCAAGCCGTAACATGGAGGTTAAGATTGCTGGTTGGCTTGAGAACAAAACGTGTATGGGCAGTGCGGATAAAGACCTTGAGCGAATCAATACAACCATCACAAAGAACGGAAATGAAATTTTACTTTCTTCCGTGAAGAGTAGAACCAGCAATCCTGATTTAGTGAAGTCATCAAACTATGGAACGATGGCGATTTGCTCTATGGCAAAAGGCGCGGTTATCAATACGTTTGTGGAGCCTGAAGTTTCGCAAACGCTTTTTAAATCAGGAGGCAAAAAACAAATCAGCGCAGATGTCGATAAAAAATTGACAGGTAATGTGTTTGCTACATTGGAGATAAAATCAAACACGTTCGCAAGCACTGATTTTATTTTGAGCTGGCACTTTCCTAATCTTTCATTCAAAGCCATTCCGGATACGGGACGCTACTATAACACACTTTTTAAATCAGCTTCAGAGGTAATTGATTACATACAATTGAACTATCAAAAACTGTATTCAGAAAGTCGGTTGTGGAAAGAAACATTTTATGACTCCACATTGCCATGGTGGTTTTTAGAGAGAACATTTTTAACTATTTCGTGTCTGGCTACTACAACATCACATCGCATGGAGAGCGGTCGGCATTACATGTGGGAAGGAGTAGGCTGCTGCCCTGGAACATGCACTCACGTGTGGCAATATGCTCAGGCCTCAGGTCGTATATTTCCAAGCTTTGAAAAAGAAGTGAGAGAGAGAATCGATCTGGGGTTGTCTTTACAGCTTGATGGAAGCATGTGGTATCGCTGTGAGGCTGACAAACGCCCAGCTGTGGATGGACAAGCCGGAACCATTCTTCGTTTTTACAGAGAACATCAGATGAGTGCCGATGATCGTTTTTTGAAAGACAACTGGTCTAAAATAAAAATGACCATCAGGTTCTTAATGTCATTGGATAAAAATGGAGATGGCATGGAGGATACTCCCGTTGAGAATACGTTAGATGCCATGTGGGATGGAGAAATTTCATGGATTGTTGGATTGTGTATAGCGGCAGTAAAGGCAGGGGAGAAGATGGCAGAAGAAATGAGTGATATGGAGTTCGCAGCTAAATGCTATCAGTATGTTGAGTTGGGTAAAAAGAACATGGAAGAAAAATTATTTAATGGCGAGTATTTTATTCACAGGCCGGATACTGAGAAAGGTAGAACCCGATTAGGATCGTATAACACGTGCCACATCGATCAGGTGTATGGACAAAGCTGGGCACATCAGGTAGGACTTGGACGAGTTTTAGATAAGGATAAATCAATATCAGCATTAAAGAGTCTTTGGAAATATAATTTTACTCCTGATGTTGGCCCGTATATAAAGGAGCATACCGGAGGCAGGCCATATGCATTGGCTGGTGAAGGCGGACTGATCATGAACTCCAATCCAAAGAATGAAGAAAAACCATACGGTGATAACGTTACGTGGCAGCTGGGATATTTTCATGAATGCATGAGTGGCTTTGAGCATCAGGTAGCTTCGCACATGATGGCCGAGGGCATGATTGATGAAGCGCTGGTGCTTACGCGAATGATTCACGACCGCTATCATGCAGCAAAGCGAAATCCATTCAATGAAGTTGAGTGTAGCGATCATTACGCAAGAGCTATGGCAAGCTATGGCACGTTTATCACGGCCTGTGGATTTGAGTATCATGGTCCGCAAGGGTATATGCGCTTTGCCCCGAAAATAAACGCTGAAAACTTCAAAGCTCCATTTGTTGCGGCTGAAGGCTGGGGTTCATTTAATCAGGTAAAACATGCTGGTGAGCTGAATGCCGAATTACATCTGAAGTATGGTAAACTGAGAATAAGGATATTTAGCGTTGAAACATCAGCAACAATTTCCAAAGCAGTGGTAATGCTGAATGGCAAAGGAACAGGAGCAGCGTTTTCACAAAACGGTAGCAACTGCAAGATTCAGTTAAGTGCCGATGTGAATATGATCGAGAACCAAAAACTTACCATTACTCTTCTTTCATGATTTGGAAAATATCGTGGCTAATTAAGACTTAAACGTTTCTATGCGTAAGGTTTAAGGCGGTCTTTGAGTGCACTGACCAGAGTTTAACCATTATTCTTAATGCACAAATTTTAGATTTCCTTCTTTTTGATCTTTGAAGGCATCGCACGTTTCTAAGTATTGCTCCATTTTATCAATGCTTTCCTGGTTTAGTGTGTAGCTGAATTCATAGGCTCTTGCCATCATTCTAATATAGGGATCGGCAATTTGTTGCCGTGTCAATTTTCTTAGAGCGCCCATATAATCTTCGCGATAGACCATTGGAATAATAATTTTAGACTGACCTTTTGAAGAGAGTTCTGCATTCATCATTACTCGTGCTATCCGGCCATTTCCATCCATAAAAGGGTGAACTTCGCTGATCAAAAACATCATATACACAGCTTTTTCAACGTGCCATAAAGTCAATCTTTAATTGCTCTCGAGTTTTAGCAGTTACATTAGATACTAAGGGCTCGCCACATTCCGGACAAATGCAATCACAATTACTATCTTGCCCTGGGGCAAATTCATCAATCGATACATACTGACCGTTTTTAATGGCTACATTGAATAAGGTGTTTTGCATATCAGGCAAGGAGCCTTTCCAATTTTGTTTTCCACTTTTCCCAGTCCTTCATTTCTTTTGTTTGTAAATCAATAAACTTTTGAGTGTGGTTACGATGAATGAGATGACAAAGCTCATGGATGATTACATATTCGATGCAGCTTTTGGGAGCTTTGATTAATTCCGGATTTAAAATAATTTTTCCCTTTGGAGTACAACTTCCCCATCGTGTGGGCATATCACGAAGTACAATTGATGATGGCTCGATTTTATATTTTCTAAATTTTTCGATAAGTGGCCGAGCAAGTGTATGAAACTTAGTTTTTGCATT
>JANOUH010000315.1:0-36406 GCA_031416795.1 Cytophagales bacterium
AAGGAAAAGGGTTTCTCACTTTTCAATGAAGTGTATGGGAAATAATACCATTGTCGAGACAACATTGGCGTCAAGCCGTGCTCAAATACAAAAACATTGGAAAGAAGGATGTGATCAACTGGTCGGTATTTCAAAATTTTGGTGTGCTTTATCGTTTGCCAGGACCGGCCCGTTTGCAGCTAGGAGAAAATTGAAAGATTGATTAGCGATCGGGAAGACTTAACTTTGAGCTTTTACATCAATTTATTAACGTGTCCACTCCACACAAATCCGGATTTGTAAGTATTGTAGGCAAGCCCAACGTGGGTAAGAGCAGCCTGATTAATAAACTGGTGGGCGAAAACCTTTCTATTATCACCGCCAAGGCGCAAACTACCCGCCATCGTATCATGGGTATTTTAAATGGTGAAAATTTTCAAATTGTTTATTCCGATACGCCAGGGATACTCGAGCCAAAGTATGAATTGCAGGAGGCCATGATGAGCTATGTGAAAGTATCGTTGGAAGATGCTGACTTGATTCTGTTGATTGTGGAGCTGGGAGAGAAATATGATGACCAACTTTTCGAAATTTTCAAAACGGTACAAACTCCAATACTGTTGGTGATTAATAAAATTGATCTCGCCAAAGGGTCGCAGGTCACTGACAAAATTGATTACTGGAAAACATTAATCAATGCTAAGGAGATCATTCCTGTTTCTGCCAAAGACGGAACAAACCTGGATCAGCTTTTTACTTCTATACAAAAATATTTGCCCGAGCACCCCGGCTATTATCCAAAAGATAATTTCACCGATCGAAGTGAGCGCTTCTTTGCATCCGAAATCATTCGCGAAAAAATCTTTTTGAACTACGATCAGGAGATACCGTACAGCTCCCAAGTAGGGATTGAAACATTCAAAGAAGAGGAAGCCATCATTCGCATACGCGCCACGATTTATGTAGAGCGTGATTCACAGAAGGGCATACTCATTGGCAAAGGCGGAAGCTCACTTAAGAAAGTAGGTACCCAAGCCCGCATCGATTTAGAAAAATTTTTCGGCAAGAAAGTGTTTCTGGAAACCCATGTGAAGGTGGCCGACAACTGGCGGAAGCAAAAACTTAAACTAAAGCACTTCGGATACACTGAATAGGACACCCCTTTCCGGGATTGAGTGCAATTTTTAAATAGGATTATAATCATCAACTTTGCGTTTTGATTACGGGCCTAAATGCCTTTTATACACTGATTTATAAGTAATGGCGAATATTGTAGCAATTGTGGGGAGGCCCAACGTAGGTAAGTCTACGTTTTTTAACCGATTAGTGGAGCAGCGACAGGCAATCATGGACGATATGCCCGGTGTAACCCGCGACCGTCACTATGGTTATGCCGAGTGGATCGGAAAATATTTTACAGTGATTGATACAGGTGGTTATGTAACGGGCTCAGATGATAAGTTCGAATCACAAATACGCACCCAGGTTGAAATGGCCCTTGATGAGTGCTCTGCGGTGATCTTTATGGTGGATTGCAAGGACGGGCTTACTGGCTACGACATGGAATTTGCCAACATTATACGCAGATGTAAAAAACCAGTATTTATTGCTGCTAATAAAGCGGATACACCCAACAAAGCAGATCAGGCGAATGAATTTTATGAATTAGGTATGGGAGATGTATTTCCTGTATCTGCCGAAAATGGTTCTGGAACAGGAGAATTGCTGGATGAGTTAGTCAAAGTATTTCCATCAGAAGGCGTTGAAGATCCTGATGCGGGAATTCCTAAAATTGCCATTGTGGGGAGACCTAATGTGGGTAAATCTTCCTTTTTGAACGTATTGTTGGGTAAGGAACGCAGCATTGTTACCGATGAAGCAGGCACCACCCGTGATGCCATTCACTCACGTTATAAAATGTATGGCAATGATTTCATTTTGATTGATACGGCCGGAATAAGGAAGAAAACCAAAGTAACAGATGATGTTGAATTTTATTCTGTGTTGCGGTCACTGCGTGCATTAGAAGAAAGCGATGTGTGTATCGTTATTGTTGATGCAGAAAGAGGCCTTGAATCGCAGGATGTAAACATCATTGGACTTGCCCAAAAGCAAAGCAAAGGCATCGTGATCATGGTGAATAAGTGGGATTTGATCGAAAAGGACACTAAAACGGCCGATACATTCAAAAAAGATATCTTAGAAAAAATTGCTCCGATCACTTATATACCTGTAATTTTTGCTTCCGTGCTCACCAAGCAGCGTATCTTTCAAGTAATTGAAAAGGCCGTTGAGGTCTATAATAACAAGACCAAGAGAGTGCCTACTTCTAAGCTGAATGATGCACTACTTCCTGAAATTGTTCACTATCCACCAGCAGCTACTAAGGGCAAACACATTCAAATCAAATACATCACACAAGTGCCCGGCAAGTCGCCAGCCTTTGCCTTCTTTTGCAACCTCCCTCAATATATTCAGGAGAGCTACGTTCGCTTTTTGGAAAATCGACTAAGAGAAAACTTTGATTTTGAAGGGGTTCCTGTCCGCTTATTTTTCCGAAAAAAATAATCCGCAAACGGTAGCATTAAACTAATCTTTTGTAAAAAAGACTAAAGTGGCAGAATTCTCTAATTAATTTCTAATTTTTTTGAGGTGGCATACCCTCAATTTAGAGCGAATTTCTATCTTTGCACCCAAATTCAAATAACCTGTAAACTATGAAAAAAATTATCGCATCTCTTATCGTTTGTGGCTTTGCTGTAGCCATGGTTGCTTGTGGTGGTAACAAAGAAGCTGAAGCTGCTAAAGCTAAGGCTGATTCTATCGCAACAGCTGATTCTATCGCTGCTGTTGAAGCTGCTGCCGCTGCTCTTGTTGTTGTTGCTGATACAGTTTCTGTTGATTCAGCTGCTGTAGTAAAGTAATCGATCTTTAAAAGATTGACCAAAGAGGCTTTAGTTATCTAAAGCCTTTTTTATTTTGCGCTTGTGTTGCAAGAGTCTAAAATTCAGGAAATACTTCAAAAACATTTACCGCAAGCTGCCTATTCCTACTGCTTGCAATTGTGGCAACGCCACCCTTTCGATTTTAAGTTGCGAAAAAGAAGAATCTCAAAAGCAGGTGATTTTTCCTGCCACCACGGCCGGGTGCCACGCATTACCATCAACCACGATTTATCTTCCATTGAATTTCTGCTCACCTACGTGCACGAAGTAGCCCATCACGATGTGCATCAACAACACGGGTTCCGAGCGGAAGCGCACGGTGAGGAATGGAAAAAATCATTTCAGCAACTACTGAATCCTTTACTGGCCGAACATATTTTTCCAGAACCGGTATTGAGTTGCCTGAAAGAACACATGGTCAATCCAAAAGCATCTACGTATTCTGACTCAACGCTTACCAAGCTTCTGCGTGGCCTTGACCCGCGCGCAGCGAAAACAACGTTGCTCTCCGATCTTCCGGAAGGCAGTGTCTTTGATTTGCATGGGCGATGGTTTAAAAAAGGCAAACTCAGACGTACTCGTGTACTCTGCCAGGAAATTAAATCCAAAAGGCAATACCTTGTTCCAGCTGATGCTCCCGTAGGCAGCGCCCAGCTTTCTTTTCTTTAATTTAATCTTCGTTGAATAAGCTTATCTACCAGCTCATAAAACCGGAGTGGATGAAGGGTGCGCCATTGGTCAATCTGCAAGGTGCCACCCATGTTGATGTAGGAATCAATACGATATTTTCTAAGCTCTTGTTGAATAAAATCGGGAAAATTTACCGCTGCTATCCAACCCTCTTCTACCTCTTCAAACCATTCTTCATAATACAAATCATCAGAGCCGTGAAAGTTGAAAACGTTTTCACCGATCAAGATAAACTTATTGATGCCTTCGTTCATGAGCAATTCTAGGAAATCACGCTTCAACGTCATGATGTCGTTATACAGGGTGTCATTCCATTCGCCAATAAATTCAATGACGACAAACCCTAAATCGTAATCGGCATACAGTGTTTTTAGATAAAGGGTTTCTGACCCAAAGGAATCCCAGGCGGGATCAATATAATATCCATAGATGGCTTCCGAGTATAAATCAAAGTTATACTCCTTACCATAAAATGGAGATTGTGTATCCTCTGAAGAATCATAATACTTCAGCCAACCGGCATATGGCTCAATGAGATGCATGTGTTATTTGATTGATTTTAAGTAGGCAGTAGGCAAAATACAATAGGCAATAAAACAGCTGTCTATTTCTTCTGACTATCAACAGCAGCGCGCACGTTTCCAAACTTCTTCAGGAGTTGCTCTGCCTCTGGTTGATCGATTTTTAATTCGTCCATGATCATCTTTACTCCGCGGTCGATCAGTTTATCATTGGTGAGCTGCATGTCTACCATCTTATTACCACGCACACGACCTAACTTAATCATTGTGGCGGTGGAGATCATGTTCAATACTAATTTCTGTGCCGTGCCTGCTTTCATGCGCGTGCTTCCGGTGACAAACTCCGGGCCCACAACTACCTCAACGGGGTAATCTACATTTTTTGCTAACTCACTTCCGTCATTGCACGTGATGCATCCAGTGACAATTCCATTCTTCCTTGCTTCCTTTACTCCGCCAATCACATAAGGTGTTCGGCCCGATGCCGCAATACCAATCAATACATCATTGGAAGTAATCTGATGCGTTGATAAATCAATCCATGCCTGGTTAGGATCATCTTCCGCATGTTCTACCGCCATGCGAATGGCTTTGTCTCCCCCTGAAATAATACCAATGACTCTTCCATGAGGCATCCCGTATGTTGGAGGAATTTCAGAAGCATCCACCACTCCTAATCGGCCACTGGTTCCAGAACCAATGTAAAAAAGTCTACCTCCAAGCTGCATTTTTTCCACAATCGCATTAACCAGCAACTCAATCTTGGGAATCACTTTTTCGATGGCGATGGGAACGGTCTTATCTTCCTTGTTGATGTTGACAAGAAGCTCATGAACGCTCATCTTTTCCAGATGGCTATAGTGCGAAGGAGATTCAGTAGTGCTCACTGATGTTAAAGATCTTTTTGATGATATAATGTGAGGCCTGCAATAGGACCCTCTAAAATATTTTTTACAGTAATGCCCTTATCATTGGCAACCTGGCGCAGTATATCGCTGAAGTAAAACCCAATGGAGCCAACAAAATGAACTTTCGTGTTTTTATAATCTTCATACTTCATCACATTATTCTGATAGAAGTCTGCAAAGCTGTTGTAAATCAGCTTATAACAATACGGCTCATCAATGTGCTGAAATATAAATTTGGAAAAGCTGGCCAGAAATGCTCCAGGCTTTTCGCCCTGATATACTTTCTCAAGTACCTCTTCGCGACTGAAAGGATAACGCTTATTAAACTGATCCGCTAGTTTGTCCGGCATCTCCTTGCGGAAATAGTCGAAGATAAATCTCTTACCGATATATGTACCAGATCCTTCATCCGCCAATATCCACCCGAGGTTCGCAACATTGTCGATGATCTCCACACCATCATACAAACAGGAATTAGATCCGGTACCTAAAATGCAAGCGATACCTTTTTCTTGTCCACACAAAGCGCGGCCTGCGGCCAGCAAATCCCAACCTATTTCGATATATGCCTTCGGCCAATACTTCGCGAAAGCATCTTGAATGGTGGTTACATTCTTTTCTGAGGAAACACCTGTGCCGTAATAGAAAATTTTATCTACCGGCTCATCTATTTTTGGAACCAGATGCTCCTCAACAATACTAGTTAAGTGACCTAAAGGCTGGTAATAAGGATTGAAGCCGGGGCTATGCGCCTGGCCAATGGTGCCGTCTTTTTTTAAGAATCTCCAATCTATTTTGGAACCTCCGCTGTCTGCGATAATAATCATGATGGTATGTTCAATTTGTAGATGACGTTGTAATTTAATTAAAACTGCCCGGTGTTACCTGAGTATCCCAATTATTTTAAATTTCCCGAATACTTTTTCTGTATGAGGTGCATCTTTCAATTCATCGGTCAGGTCTTGTCCCGCCCAATGTTCGTAATGTTTTCCTTTCAACCACAGCCGCGAAGCTGTGACATCATACACATTGCCTAGATAAGCAATCCACACCTGATCTTTATCCTGACCATTGCGCAAGGCCAGTTGTGCTCTTGTTATTTGAGGTAGCTCCTCCATCAACGTGAAGTCAGATGATTAAAATCTTTGATCAGCACATAAAGAAATTTAACCGGTGGCAAATCGGTTTGGATGCCCAATTGTGCTTTTATCTTCTCTACCACCGCCAGCATGGGTTTTGGATTGCCATGATCGCGATTTACTTCCAGCGCACGTTGTATGATCTCAATGTCTTTTTCATTCAATTGAATGGCCTGGCTAAATGTGGGCTCATAAGCAACATCGGCAGGAACAAAAATTTCATTGGCAGTAATTTCTTTTTGTTCAGTAAGCTTAACCACAGATGTCCCCGCCACTAAATCACCCAACCTCTGCCCTTTGCCTCCGGCTGTTATAATAATCACTGCGATGGCTCCGCTTAAAATTCCAAAATCAATCAGTGAGAAAATCCAGCGTAGTATATAATCACCCATTGTAGCTGGCGTTCCATTCAACCTGATTACTTGAATATTTAATGCTCTTTTGCCGGGTGTCTGGCCGTTCATAAATATTTCAAACAATAAGGCGAACAATAACCAGGGTAGGCCAATAATTAAAACCCACACCCACTCATTCTCCACATCCATATTGTAAAGAAGAATTCCGGCTGCAAGTGCATAAATGATCTTAATAACCTGATCAAGCAAGTAGGCCAGAATACGATCGCCCACACTGGCTACAGGATAATGAATAAATACATTTTGCGTGGTACGTACCTGAATCGTTTGCATGATCTGCCGCTTTTCCTTGTTAATAGCCAGTTCTAAAAAGCAAAAGTAAGGATATTGTTTAATGCATTAACTTTAACGGCAAACCTAAATAATTTCCTATGAGATTGATTACGCCACTATTGATCCTGAGTGGAGCCCTGCTTTTCAGCTGTGCGGAAAAGAAGCCGGTAGACCGAATGACCGATGAACAACTTCGCAGTTATGCCGATGAGCTGGCTCATAAGTATATCATCACCGATGGTCACGTTGATTTACCTGAGCGCCTCAAGGAGAAAAATTTTATCGTTGATCGTGCTGGCATGGATGTTATTATATCAACCACAGAAGGAGAGTTTGACTATTCGCGATCAAAAAAGGGTGGATTGGATGCCCCTTTCATGTCAATATACATTCCCTCTTCATACCAAAGTAAGCCTGATAAAGGGAAAGGTCTCGCGGATTCACTAATTAACATGGTCACTGGAATTGCCTCATTGCTTCCTGATAAGTTTGCTTTAGCCAACACTCCGGCCGAGGTGGAAGCTAACTTTGAGATTGGAAAAATTTCATTGCCTATGGGGATGGAGAATGGCGCTCCCATTGGAAATGACTTAGCCAATGTGAAATATTTTTACGACCGTGGTATACGCTACATAACACTGACACACAATTTCGATAATCAAATCTGCGATTCATCACGCGACACCACACATACATGGAATGGCTTGAGCCCTTTTGGAATAGAGGTGGTGGCCGAGATGAACCGGCTTGGCATCATGGTTGATATCTCACACGTTGATGACAGCACGTTTTATCAGGTAATGAAGATTACGAAAGCGCCCTGCATAGCCTCTCACTCATCGTGTCGGAATTTTGCTCCATCCATACAAAGGAATATGACCGATGATATGATTAAAAAACTTGGTGAAAACAATGGCGTCATGTTAATCAACTTTTATAATGTCTTTCTTGATTCAGCGGTTGCCAACCGGGACGAACTAAATAGGAGAAAACTTCTGTCATTGCTTAATGAGAAAGGTCTTAAAGAAAATGATTCTTTAGCAAAACCCCTTATCAACCAGTTTCGCAAAGAAAATCCTCCACTCAAAACGGATATCGAAATGGTGGCAAATCATATCGACCATGTTGTAAAACTTGCTGGTATCGACCATGTAGGATTTGGGTCTGACTTTGATGGTGTTGAAGGACGATTACCAGTAGGACTGGAGGACCCTTCTAAATATCCCAACCTGATTTATTCGTTGCTGAAACGAGGGTACACAGAAGAAGACATTGCTAAAATCTGTTATCAGAATGTGTGGCGTGTGTGGAACAAAGTTGAACAAGTAGCAAAAGGGAGTTAAGGTTAAAGGTTTCAAGCTACTTAACCATTAAGGGAGTTGGAAGAAAAAGGGTTAAGTCCTATCTTCCAACTTCCTTTTTTAGTATGAGAGAATCTGCATTTGTTAAGCAAAATAAGGCCAGGTGGGAAGAATTCGAACGGGTTGTAAAGAATCAGCATGCAGCTCCTCCTGATAAGCTGGCAGAGCTCTTCATTCAAATAACAGACGACCTCTCCTTCTCAAGAACACAATATCCCGAAAGCCGCACTACGCAATACCTTAATTCATTGGCAAGCAAAATCCATGGGGAAATCTATAAGAACAAAAAAGAAGAAAAGAACCGGTTTATTTTATTCTGGAAAGAAGAGCTGCCCGCTGTCATGTATAGCGTGCAAAAACAATTGCTCTATGCCTTCATCATTTTCGCGATTGCCGGAATCATGGGTGCAGTCTCTACAGCACATGACGACACCTTCGTTCGGTTGATTTTAGGTGATGGCTACGTTAATATGACATTGGAAAATATAAAAAATGGTAATCCTACCAAGGTCTATTCATCGGGTAGTGAAATGAATATGTTTTTTATGATCACCCTGAACAATATCATGGTCTCGCTCAAGGTTTTTGTGTTTGGGATATTTTTCTCGTTAGGCACGGGGCTATTTTTGTTTTACAACGCACTCATGGTTGGCACGTTCATGATGTTCTTTTACAACGAAAGTCAATTATCGCAGGCATTGCCGGTGATTCTTCTTCATGGCACCATAGAGCTTTCTTCTATTGTGATTGCCGCAGCCGCTGGGTTTGTTATGGGCAATAGCATTTTATTTCCAGGAACATATTCACGCCTCACCTCTTTTAAAATGGGCGCCACAAAGGGTTTAAAAATTGTTACAGGACTTATTCCTTTCTTTGTCATGGCCGGCTTTATTGAATCATTTGTAACCCGCTATGCTTTTATGCATTGGAGTATAAAGGCGGTCATCATCGTACTCTCTGCTTTTTTAATTATTTATTATTTTGTTCTGTACCCTATTCAACTGAAACGCAATGGAAGAATTTAGAGCGATTGAATTTCAACGCACCCGCGACTTTAGCAAAAAACTAAACGCTACGTTTGAGTTCATCAGGCAGAATTTCAAACCGCTAGGTAAGAGCATATTATTTATTGCCGGTCCTCCTGTATTGGTAGGAAGTGTAATTGCAGGGTCGTTCATGGGTGAGTTTATGAATCTGGGCTTTACGGCTCAAAGCAATCCGGAGACATTCTCAAGTTATTTCTTAACCGTTAGCTTTTGGGTGCAAATGCTGCTAATTTTTGTCTTCCTAACCGTCAGCTTTGTGGTGGCCATTGCCACCATTAATTGTTACCTGATTCTTTATGATCAGAAAAAAACAAATCAAATTGAGGTGAGTGAGGTTTGGGATAAAGTCCGAAATGCTTTCTGGCCCTATTTAGGTTCTTCTATTCTCTTCTTTGTTCTGATTATTATCGCTTACGTTATTCTTCTTATCCCCATTTTCATTCTAGCCAATATTTCAGGAGTTCTGGTTGTCTTCGGGGTAATATTCGTTATTGGTGGAATCGTATTTTTGATTTTCAGTTCTTCTCTAACCTTTTTCATTCAGTTGTATGAAAAGAAAAGTTTCATGGATGCTGTTGTAAGATCTTTCAAACTGATTAACAATGGAAAATGGTGGAGCACTTTTGGCCTGATCATGGTTTTGTATTTGATCATGATGACTGTCTCTTACGTTTTCATTATCCCCTATTATGCAGTGCTGTTCACCAACACGCTTCACTCAGTATCTACGGGCACCGAAGTGGAGCCCTCTTCAAGTTGGAAAATATGGACCATTGTTTTCTTTACGCTTTATTACATGGCTCAAATGATCATGTACGCTTTACCTAATGTGGGTATCGCTTTTCAATATTTTAACCTGGTAGAATTAAAAGAAGCAAAGGGATTGATGAATCAGATTGAAAATCTCGGACAATCCTCCACCACAGACAATCGACCAGAAGAACATTTTTAAAATAGCTTAAGTTATTCATACGGTGAAATTTCCTTCTGTTGTTATATTTCTTGCACTATCAATCTGTGTTTATTCACTGGATTCAACTGCTCTGGCCAGTACGGATACTACAGATCTTGAAATTCAACATGAAAACAAAGAATTTGAAGGCGTCAACGATACTTTAAAAATAATTACCCGATCATTTTCAAGTGCTGATGCTGATAAACTCAAAGCCGATCCAGATCTAAACTATAAGCAACCGCCCACTGTTGCCAAAAGCTTATGGGATCGTTTCAAACAATGGCTAGCCTGGTTTTTTGAAAGTCTATTCAAAAATGCAACCACTACAGATCTTGGGCGTGTGATCATGTACACAATTGCTGGTGTTCTCCTGATCGTGGTTATCATGATGCTCTTAAAAGTAAATGCATTTAAGGTGTTTTACTCAGGTGCCGATCAAGCGAAACAAACCTACCAGGTATTTCATGAAAATATCCATGAAATGAATTTTGAAAAACTCATTCAGGATGCGACAGAAAAAAAAGAATTTCGATTAGCAACGCGATTGATTTTTCTTCACGCTCTGAAACTTTTGGCTGATAAGCATCTTATTGATTTCAATCCAGGCAAAACAAATCATGATTATGTGGAAGAGCTTAAAACCTCAGATTTAAAAACCGGGCTCAATGCATTGAGTTTCTACTTTGATTATGCCTGGTATGGAAATTTCACAATCAACGATACTCAATTTGAAAAGATAAAAAATACGTTTGCTCAATGGCGGACTAAAATGGGTTAGATGACCAAAGACTGGAAGTATATTGTATACATAAGTTTACTGGCCTTATTGCTTGCCTTTGTCTTGTTGTCTAAAAACAAAGAGCACGACTGGAGCATTAACTTCTCACATATTTCCAAAGCACCTTACGGCACTTATGCATTAACATCACTTCTACCAGATCATTTTAAAAGTCAAAAAATTACAAATTCATATAAGACCATCTATGAATTGAAAGACTCCATTCGGGTAAATGAAAATATTCTGATCATCACCTCACGTTTTGCTCCTGATCAGGAAGATGCAAAAGTTCTTTTATCCATGATTGAGAACGGTGCTTCGGCTTTCATTTCATCAGGTGAATTCTCAGGTACATTTGCTGATACGCTTGGGCTGGCGACTGGTGATTCCTTTTTTCAAGGAGAAAATTCATTTGAACAAAGTGATTCGGCTTCGTTACACTTTGTAATTCCAGCAATAGATTCCACTCAGTCATTTTCTTATAAAAGTGCAAATATTCATAATTACTTTCAAAAAATTGATTCCGTGAGCGCCTCAGTCATTGCTAAAAATGATTTCAATCAACCCGTAACAGTGCGTATAAAAAAGGGTAAGGGAACGCTCATCCTCAATTGCACGCCCATCATTTTTACCAACATTTATCTTCTTGCAAATCAAAATCATGATTTTGTAGCCACTACGCTTTCCTATTTACCCAACAAAAATACTTACCGAACTGAGTTCTATCATTTAGGAAGAATGGAAGTCGCTACCCCATTGCGCTTCATTCTTACTAACGAGCCATTGAGTTGGGCTTATTACATTACGATCATCACACTTTTACTTTTCATGATCTTTGAGGCCAAGCGCAAGCAACGTATTATTCCAGTCATTAAACCACTGACAAATATGACCCTTGAGTTTGTTTCTACCATTGGCAATCTGTATTATCAGCGTGGCGATCATAAAAACATTGCTGACAAGAAGATTCAATTCTTCTTTGATTACATCCACACGCACTACTTTATATCCACCACCCAGCGTGACGAAGGTTTTATCTCAACGCTATCAAAAAAATCTGGTACCGCTGAACAAACTGTAAGAACATTGATAGAAATAATCAATACGATTCATTCAAATGAAAAAGTTCAAAAAGAAGAATTATCCATGCTAAACGCTTTACTCGAGAAATTTTATAAGAAGACATAAACGATAAAAAGAAGATATGGAAGAACCTATATTTCAAAACCGGGTAGATCTCACCACGCTGAATGAACAGGTGAAAAAGATCAAAGAAGAAATCGGCAAGGTAATCGTTGGTCAGGAAACGATGGTGGAGTTATTGATCACGGCCATCCTGGCCGATGGCCACGTGCTGATTGAAGGTGTGCCCGGAGTTGCCAAGACGCTCACCGCAAAACTCATTTCGAAAATAATTTCAGCTGATTTTTCCAGAATCCAATTCACACCCGATCTCATGCCTTCGGATGTGCTAGGAACTTCAGTGTTTAATCTCAAAACATCCGAGTTTGATTTTCGTCCTGGTCCCATATTTTCTAATATCATTCTCATCGATGAAATCAATCGCGCCCCTGCAAAAACGCAAGCTGCGCTCTTTGAAGTGATGGAAGAGCGACAAGTGACTGTAGATGGTCAGACGCATAAAATGAAAACTCCTTATATCGTATTGGCAACTCAAAACCCAATTGAACATGAAGGCACCTATCGATTGCCCGAAGCTCAACTGGATCGTTTTCTTTTCAAGATAATGGCCACCTATCCATCGCTTGAGGAAGAAATTACTATCATCAATAGACATCATCAACGCAAAGGACTTCAGGCAGTTGCAGAAGTGAATGCTATTCTTACAGCTCAGCAGATTTTACATTTCCGTCAATTTGCTCAGCAAGTGCACATTGAAAATAATCTTGTTAAATATATCGCCCAAATTATTCAGGAGACACGAAACAACGCGATGCTTTTTCTCGGAGCATCACCGCGGGCCTCCATTGCCATTTTAAATGGTGCGAAAGCCTATGCCATGATCAGCGGCCGTGACTTTGTAAGCCCGGAAGACATTAAGTTTGTGGCCTTACCCGTATTACGCCATCGTATTATTCTGAGTCCGGAAAAGGAAATGGAAGGAGTGACCACAGACGAAGTAGTAAAGCAAATTGTCGACAAAGTAGAGGTGCCTCGTTAATGAAAATTGTCCGCGATTTATTTTTAAATGACCGCCTCTTCTCATTGGCCGGAATTATCGTGGCCACTTTTATCATCACCTTTGTACTGGGTGTTGGTTATTTCATTCCTAAAACATTTTTCTTTATTTTTCTATTCACACAGTTTACTGATTTAATATTGCTATTCCGTGTTAAGCGCGGGTTATCCGGGAAACGAATTTTAGCAGATAAACTATCAAACGGAGATGAGAATGAAGTTTCTATTTATTTTGAAAACTTCTACACATTTAAAACTGAGCTGCGCGTCTTTGATGAGATCCCTCATCAGTTTCAGCGTAGAGATTTAGAATTTAATCTTGAGCTAGCCGCTGGTGAAAGTAAAGTGATTAAATATCATTTGCGTCCCGTAAAGCGTGGCGAGTATTCTTTTGGGGCAGTGAATGTTTTGCTCCGTTCACCACTAAAACTTTTTTCAAGACGATTCCGATTCTCTGCTGATAAACTCGTCCCGGTTTATCCGTCTTATATTCAGATGCGCAAGTATGAATTGATGGCCATCAGTCATCGGCTCACCGATACAGGCATAAAGAAAATCAGACGCATCGGGCAAAATCAAGAGTTTGAATTGATTAAAGAATATGTGGCCGGAGATGATTTTCGAACGGTAAACTGGAAAGCTACTGCCCGCAAATCGCGATTAATGGTAAATCAATATCAAGATGAGCGATCACAACAAGTGTATTCATTGATTGACAAAGGTCGTGTGATGCAGATGCCATTTAACGGAATGAGCTTGCTGGATTATGCTATCAATGCAACATTGGTGATATCCAACATCGCCATTAAAAAATCTGATAAAGCAGGCTTGATTACTTTCCAGGATCGGATTGGAAGCATGTTACCCGCTGGTCGCCTGAACAATCAAATGGCTTCTATTCAAGAAGTGCTATACAATCAAAAGACAGCCTTTTTAGAAACTGATTTTTCAGCTCTCTATACAAGAATACGCAGGACAATTTCACAGCGAAGTCTTCTTTTATTATTCACCAACTTCGAAAGTATTCATGGCTTGCACCGTCAGTTACCTTATCTGATTAACCTGGCGCGAACACATTTATTAGTGGTCATTTTTTTCGAGAATACCGAGTTAAAAGAAGTAATTGAAAAGCCAGCAGAAAATCTAAAAGAGATTTATTATAAAGCCATTGCCGAGCGATTTAGGTATGAAAAAAATCTCATTGTGAAAGAGTTACAAAAGCATGGAATTCAATCTATCCTAACTGCACCAGAGAAACTGACCATCAATACCATCAATAAATACCTGGAGCTAAAAGCCAGAAACCTGATTTAATCACTAGTTTGTACTGTTAATCTCGAGGCTAAAATAGCTGTCGGAAAAAATTCTATTTCTTGTTATTTTTAGGATTCTAAACTCTTGAATTATGGGTAAGGTACTTGTGATGTTGGCTTTTGGAGTTGCACTGACGATCACGGTCAATGCACAGTGGAAGGAAAAGATTCCCGCTATGCAGTCAATGACTCCAAAAAGCGACATCATCTGCTATAGTAAGCCAGAAGATCAGAATACGATCGTGCCACCACCGCTTGCTTATCAGCAATGGAAACAGAATAAGAATTTTAAAACCAACGCAACTACGTTTGAAGTAACCTATACCGGGTTTCCTGCAGATGCGCAGGCGGCATTTCAAAAAGCGGTGGATATCTGGTCGCTCCTCATTGAATCCGATGTGCCGATAAGAATCTCAGCAACCTGGCAGGTTATTGAGAACGAAGGGTCTTCTGAAGGCATTTTAGGTGGAGCCAATCCAGGATCCTATTACATTAATTTCAATGGCGCCCAACGCTTGTTAACGTGGTATCCCGTAGCGCTTGCCGAAAAAATTGCAGGAAAAGAACTTAATGCAGTAACAAACCCTGATATTTTCGCGCAATTCAACAGCGCATACTCCAAATGGTATTTTGGCACTGATGGCGTTCCACAATCAGGGAAAACCGATTTCGTTACTGTTGTACTCCATGAAATTGGGCATGGATTAGGCATTACCAAAGGATACGAAGTAAATGGTGCCCTCGGAGCTATCTCAAGTTTTTTTTCACCATACCACGTTATTTATGATCACTTCCTTGATAATAGCAATAATCTGAATCTTGTACGAAATTTTGTTCCACCCTCCACTGCTTTAAAAACAGAATTAACAAGTGGACCGCTTTACTTTCGTACACCTCAATTGGAAATTCAAGGTAGTGTCGATAAAAGAGCTATCATTTTTGCTCCCAATCCCTTTCAACCCGGATCAAGCATTGCACATTTGGATGAGCAAAACTATAACGGCACAACAGATGCTTTAATGACTCCTCAAATTGGAACCGCTGAAGTTCATCACAACCCAGGTTCCGTAATATTGAAAATGCTGGCAGACATGGGCTGGGTGAATACCCTTATACAGCACACTGCCTTAAATAATACGGAAGATATATCTAATCCATTTGAAGTTAAAGTAACATTAGTTCCCGACCAGATGAATGGGTATGATTATAACGCAAACGAAGTAAAGCTCCATTACTCTACAGACGGGACAACTTTTACTGTTGTGCCAATGAATGCAACGGCAAACCCTGATGAGTTTTCTGCAAGCATTCCTTCTACCGGATCTGCTACAACTTACGGATACTTCATCTCCATTAAGGATAATCTTAACAGGTCGATTTTCAAACCAGGCATTATTGCTGAAGATGGTAAAATCCCTTCTAATTTTTATTACATTTTTGAAGCTGGCCCCGATACACAGGCACCGTTTATAAATCATACCCCTAAACCTTTTATTTTGGCTGATGAGACCGAATTAACGATCGAAGCAATTATTTCAGATAACATAGGTGTATTATCCGCCTCGCTAGAATACCAAATAAATGGTGTTGATCAGACTGCTGTATCACTTACGCTAAAACCGGGCACCGACTCCACTTATGCGGCTACTGTTCCATTGCCTGCTTTACAAAACGGTGATAAAGTGAAATACAGAATCAGGGCGAAAGACAGTTCAGTAGCACAAAATGAGGCTTTCAAACCGTCCTCAACAGGATTTTACGAATTAAATGTAGTAAGTCTTGCCGCTACGCAGGTTTCATACTCTAATGATTTCAATTCAGTAACAGAAGATTTTTTTGGTGATAATGTGTTCAGTATAACTACGCCCCCAGGTTTTTCTAATGGCGCCATTCATACTGTTCATCCCTATCCCGATGGAACCGGAACTGAATCAATTAGCAATTTCATTTACCAGCTTCGGGTGCCTATTCGATTAAAATCGACTGATGCTTTGATCAAGTTTGATGAAATTGTTTTGGTAGAACCTGGAGATAATGGTTCGGTTTTTGGATCCGCCAATTTCTATGATTATGTCGTTGTTGAAGGATCGAACGATGGTGGTGTTACCTGGAAGACTTTAGCAAATGGTTACGACTCGCGCGATAATACAGCATGGCTAACAAGGTTCAATAGCAGCAATGACGGTGCCACGCAACCCAACTCCACTGGTGCTGGAGATCCTTCACTCTTTAAACAAAGAATCATTGACATGACAGGCAACGGAAACTTTGTATCAGGAGATGAGGTCGTAATCCGTTTCAGATTGTTTGCAGACCAATTAGTGCATGGATGGGGCTGGGCAATTGATAATGTGAAAATTCAGATCGATGATATCCCTCCTACTATTCTACATAACCATTTAGATTTCTTCACTCTTGCCTCGCCCACACTTTCCATTGTTGCAAAAGTCTCTGACAATTCAGGCGTGAGTAAACTTTTTATCGACTATAAAATAAATAATGGTGCGGTGGCTACAACAGAGCTACCGATAAGTGAAAATGTAGATCAATACACATTGAATTTAAACATTAGCAACCCTGCTGCCGGTGATTTAGTGGAATACAGAATCAGATGTATAGATGTTTCGGGTAATGAAGCAATGCTGCCTGCAACAGGCTACTTTAGTGCTCCCGCTTTAACTATTGGCGCCCCGATTACTCAATATATAGCCGATTTTAATTCTGCAAACACTGATTTTGTCGGCAACTTCTTTTCTGTTACACAACCGTCCGGTTTTATCAATGGTGCCATTCACAGTACTCATCCTTACCCAAATGGATTTGGGCTCACAAACAGCACCTCAAACTACGTGTACATCCTTAAGAAGCCAATAACCATTAATGCCAATAATCCATATATGATTTTTGACGAGATTGGTTTAGTGGAATACAACGGAAGTAGCGTGAAAGATCTTATTGTAGTAGAAGGATCTAGAGATAATGGAGCAACTTGGCTAACGTTTTTGGATCCTTACGCAGCGTTTAGTGATCCTGATTGGAGAGCTACATTTGACAGCAAACTTAGCGGAAGTCCCTCATTGTATAAATCAAGGCTTATAAATCTAACCTCTTCCGGAAAATTTGTGCCTGGAGATAATGTTTTGATTCGATTCAGGCTTACCGCAGATGGATTGAATAATGGGTGGGGTTGGTCTATTGATAACCTGAGTATTCAAGGTCCTGTAACAGGAATCGAAAAAACCAGAGAAGCAATACTTACACTGTATCCCAATCCGGTAACGAATGGAATCCTTATCGTAGAATTAGCAGGTAATGGCTCTGGTGCCACAGCTGGAGTTCATATTCTGAATGCTCAGGGTCAAACTATGATTTCTGATCAGATAGAACTTGTTGAGGATAACAACAAAAAGGAATACGCTATCAGTAATTGGTCAGAGGGAATATACTTCTTAAACGTGACCTTCGGTGACGGAACCAGAGTGATTCGAAAATTTATTAAATCAGCTAGGTAAAATATTCGGAGAACTTAGCGCAAGAGTTCTCTGGATATTACCATTTTCTGAATTTCTGTTGTGCCTTCATAGATTTGAGTGATCTTCGCATCGCGCATGAGTCGCTCAACATGAAATTCTTTTACATATCCATAACCTCCGTGAATTTGCACAGCCTCTGAAGTAACCTCTTGTGCTATATGTGATGCATATAATTTTGCCATCGCTGCAGCTTTCACAAAATCTTTATTCTGATCTTTCAGGTAAGCTGCCTTCCAAATCATAAGGCGGGCAGCATCTATTTTAGTAGCCATATCTGCCAGCTTAAATTGAATCGCCTGGTGTTCAGACAAATGTTTTCCAAATGCCTTTCTTTCCTTTGAGTATTTTAATGCTAATTCATAAGCGCCTGATGCTATACCCAAAGCCTGTGCGGCAATACCAATGCGCCCGCCATTCAATGTTGACATGGCGAAGGTGAATCCAAAACCATCATCTCCAATTCTGTTTTTCTTTGGCACCTTCACATCCGTAAACATAAGCGAATGTGTGTCTGATCCACGTATGCCCATTTTATCTTCCTTCTTCCCTACTATAAATCCTTCCATTCCACGTTCTACGATCAATGCATTAATTCCCTTATGACGTTTCGCTGAATCTGTTTGGGCAATAACAAGGTATGTGCTTGCGCTATTTCCATTAGTAATCCAATTCTTGGTGCCGTTCAATAAATAGTAATCGCCTTTATCTTCAGCGGTGGTTCGTTGGCTAGTGGCATCAGAACCTGCTTCGGGTTCAGACAAACAAAATGCGCCAATACCATGAGTGGCAAGAGGTTTTAAATATTTTTCCTTTTGCTCTTCGTTTCCAAATCTTTCAAGTCCCCAGCACACCAATGAATTATTAACCGACATACATACCGATGCAGAGGCATCTATTTTGGAGATCTCTTCCATGGCAAGCACGTAGGAGATGGTATCCATTCCTCCTCCATCGTATTTTGGGTCAACCATCATTCCCAGGAATCCAAGTTCACCCATCTTCTTAACTTGTTCAACAGGAAATTTCTGATGCGTGTCTCTATCAATTACACCTGGCAATAATTCTGTCTGCGCGAAGTCTCTGGCCGCTTCCTGCACCGCTATTTGTTCTTCTGTTAATTCAAAATTCATAGAGCTAAAAAAGATTATTCACAAATTAACAAAAAAAGAGGCCTGAAGTTGTCTTCAGGCCTGCAAAGTAAATTTTCTTATCTACTTAATCATGGTCTTAATCTCTATCCACACCCAAATACATCATTACATAATAAATTAATGTAGTAATGGCGCCAATGGCAGCAACCACATAAGTCATAGCTGCCCATTTCAATGCGTCTTTGGCCATGTCATGCTCTTGCCTGGTCACAATTCCGCGTGATTCAATCCAGGCAAGGGCACGTCTGCTGGCATCAAATTCTACAGGCAAAGTGATCACTGCAAATAATGCGAATACGCCATAACATACAATCATAATTAAAATCGCGGTGCTCCATGGTAAAATACTTTGAGCAAAGAATCCTCCGAATATCATGGCCATGAAAATGAAATTCAATACGCTTGCGCTGATATTTTGGATCGGCACCATAGCAGAACGAAGTTGTAGCATGCTATAGGCCGTTGCATGTTGCACGGCATGACCACACTCGTGAGATGCAACCGCTGTGGCTGCCGCATTGCGACCGTGATATACATCATGACTTAAATTCACAGTTTTATTTGCAGGATTATAATGATCGGTTAATTGACCCTCTACGCAAACTACTTGCACGTCTCTGATTCCATTATCGGTTAACATTAGTCTGGCTATTTCTGCACCAGTCAAATCTTTAGTTAAATGCGTTTGTGAATATTCTTTGAATTTGCTTTTCATTCTCGAACTCACCATCCATCCAATCAGCATGAAGAATAATCCTATAAATAAAGCACCCATAGTTATTTTGTTTTTATGTTCTTTTTATTTTCTCTACAATACGAGTAGTAGAATATCCCTGAACGAAATCAATGGTTTTTACTACTCCGCCATTCTTTTTTACAACATCTGCGCCAACAATATTGTCTGCCAAATAGTCACTTCCTTTAACCAGTATGTTGGGCAGAAGTTCCGTTATCAAATTTAGCGGTGTATCTTCATTAAAGAAAACAACCAGATCAATAAACTGCATGGCAGCCAGCACTCGCGCCCTTGAAATCTGATCCTGGAGTGGTCTTTCCGGCCCTTTAAACCGGCTCACCGAATCATCCGAATTTAAACCGATCACCAATTTATCGCCTAGCATTCTGGCCTTCTCCAAGTAATCAACGTGACCTAAATGAATAAGATCAAAACAGCCATTGGTGAATACCACTCGATTGCCAGCATGTTGCCAATCTTTTATTTGCGCTTTGGCTTCCTGAAGGGTTACTATTTTTAGTGCGCTCTCTTCCATCGTATAATCCAATAACTGATTATTAAAGATACTACTCCGCCCAGAATCGTAATCAACGTTTGCCAGCCATGAAATATAAATACAAAAGCGATGGCATCGGCTTGCGGTAAATTATATAATGCCACAAGACCCATGGGTACTAGTGTATGATAGGAACCTGCACCACCTGGAAGCGGAACCGCCATGGCAATGGACCCTATAGCAAACAATGTTAACACTGCGCTAACACCAAGCTCCTGTGTTTCACTAAAGGCTTTAAGAACCAGATAGCTCATGAGAAAATAAAGCGCCCAAATAGCAATTGAGTAAAAAACAAAAAGGCCTTTATTCTTTAATTGAAAAACGGCAAGCAGGCCTTCTTTAAACCCACTAATCACTTTCTTAAACTTCTCATTTTTACGCAGCAGAAATAAAATCAATATGAAAGCACCAACACCAATTGGAATCAAAATAACCCAGGGAGAAATCGTTGATCCCGAACTTGAGGGGAACTGAAGAGAATCGATAAATGCTTTCAATTTTTTCCACTCTACAAAAAACGATAAGGCTATTAAAGTGACCAGGCAAATAACATCGACAATGCGCTCTACCACCACGGTTCCAAAAGAAACCTCCACCGGAGTCTTTTCGAGTTTGTACAGATTGTAGCATCTGGATAATTCTCCCCCACGGGGTACTGCCAGGTTAACTAAATATCCAATCATCAGTGAAAGAAAACTGCCACCGAAGGATATCTGATTTCCGGTTGGCTTTAGTAACATTCTCCACCGCTCGGCACGAATCACATGGCTAATCATGACAGTGATTGCCATTAACATCAAATAAACTTTGTTTGATTTTTTCCAAGCTTGCCAAAGAAAGTCAGTTTTATTTTCACCTTCTCCCACTTGAAGACCCCGCAATGAAAGCCACAGTAATAATACAGTAAGGAATATGAGTAACAGATATTGGAGTACTGATTTTAACCTGTTATTCAATTTTCAAGATTTTTAAATATTTTCAACTTAATTGATTATCGGGATTTGGAAAAATTATCCACGGTTTAAATTTCTTTGCCTCCTCAAACTCTAAAGAAGCATAAGAAATAATGATCACCACATCCCCTACTTGAGCTTTTCTTGCTGCCGGGCCATTCAAACAAACCGTTCCGGAGTTTCTCTCGCCTTTGATGACATACGTTTCCAATCGCTCACCATTATTTATGTTCACCTCTTGTACTTTTTCGCCTTCAATAATATTAGCTGCTTCGAGCAAGGCCTCATCAATGGTTATACTTCCAACATAATGTAATTCTGCCTGCGTGATTTTTACCCGGTGTATTTTTGATTTTAAAACTTCAATTCTCATTCGTTCAACACTAAATTATCAATCAGCCTCACTTCGCCAACATAACCTGCTATTAAAAGTATTGCATTGCTTGTAACGCTTTCCAGCAGAACAAAGTTTGATGTGTCTGCTAACTCAATATATTCAAGTCGGACACCCTCTTTTAATTCACAATATTTTTTGATTTCCTCTCTTATCGATGGCATAGAAACACCTTCCTTTAATCTGCGCTTAGCCAATTGCAATGACTCGTAAAATGCGATTGCGCTCTTTCTTTGGTCATTATTAAGGCGCAAATTGCGTGATGACATTGCCAATCCATCCTTTTCTCTTTGGATAGATATACAACGTAATCGCACATTGAATTTTAACTCTTGCACCAAACACTCAACTATTTTGAACTGTTGAAAATCCTTTTGTCCAAAGTAAGCCCATTCAGGTTGCACTATATTTAAGAGTTTCGAAACCACTTTCGCTACCCCACTAAAATGCCCGGGTCTAAATTCGCCTTCCAAGACGTGCTCAAGAAGTCCAAAATCAAACCTGATGATTGACTTTTCAGGATAAATTTCCTCATTTGAAGGATAGAAGAGTACATCGCACCCCACCGACTTTAGCATTTCAATATCCTGCTCAATGGTTCTTGGATACCGGGCCAGGTCTTCCGCATTATTAAATTGGGTCGGGTTTACGTAAATACTACACACGGTAATATCATTCTCATGGAGCGATTCCGTGATTAAGGCAAGATGCCCGTCATGAAGGGCACCCATAGTGGGCACAAAACCCACCGATTTACGGAGTGATTTTTTTTGCTCTAAAAAGGCCCTTAACGGTCCAATTTGTGAGAAAATATCCATTTAAGGGCTTTTTTGGGGGGCGTAAATATAGCCCATATATCGGAAGATAAGTTGAAGAAGGGGTAAAAATTCAGTACTTTTGTGGCTCGATTTTCCCGTTCAGAATTAAAACTCAAGATATGTCCAAGATTCGCATTCTTTATGTAGCTAGTGAGATCAACCCCTTTTTGCAAACCACCGAAGTGTCAGATTTCGTGAGAAAATTGCCTCAGGCAATGCAGGAAAGGGGAATGGAGATTCGCATTTTGGTACCAAGATTCGGATTGATCAATGAAAGAAAGAATCGTTTGCATGAAGTGGTGCGCCTGTCGGGGATAAACATAGCTGTTGGTGACGAGGAAAAACCCTTGATCATTAAAGTGGCATCAATCCCAAATGCCAAATTGCAAGTATACTTTATTGATAACGAAGACTATTTTCACCGTAAGTCGGTATTTCACGATAAGGAAAATAATTTTTATGAAGATAATGATGAACGTGCCATTTTCTTCTGCAAAGGTGTGATTGAAACCGTAAGGAAACTAGGCTGGGCACCCGATATCGTTCATTGCAACGACTGGATTACAAGCTTTATTCCGTTATATCTCAAAACTACTTATAAGAACGACCCGTTATTTAAGAACACAAAAACCGTCTTCACCATTTACAATAATAGCTTTACACACAAATTTAAGGGTGACCTTATGGGTAAAGTGCGTATGATGGATATTGAGGATAATATGTTGGGGCATTTAAAAACTGCAGATTACGAAGGGTTTATTAAATTAGGGGCTCAATTCTCGGATGTTGTTTTAATGGCTGGGGACAATAAAAAATTAGAAGGATTAGTTAAGAAGCTTAAAGAGACGAAAATTGAAACCATCGAAAAAGACGACAACTATACTGAATCGTTTTACAACCTCTATACCGACCTGGTGGGCTAAAGCTGCCTGCCTGCTTCCATTACTATTCTTTTTTATTGCCTGCGAAGAAGAGGTCAGTACTCTGGGCTTCAAAAGCGGTCAAGACAAGTTTAAAGTGTACTACGCTGAAATCCCAGTTGTAAGCAGTGTCCTTTTGATGGATTCTTTGCGGACAACTAGCCTTAGTGGAGAGACAAGCAGATTATTAGCGGGTAATTATGTCGATCCCGTTTTCGGATCCATCCAAGCCCAAGCTTTGATGCAATTTAAACCATTCGACTTAACCACTCCAATCTCTGCTACCGCACAATTTGATTCTCTCGTCTTCCGGATGCGCTTTGATTTTTATAGCTATGGTAGCACTGGCGAAACGCGACAGACCTTTGCGGTGCATGAAATCACACAAGAATTAGATCTCAAAAATGATTATTTCTTTAATTCAGCTGTTGATGTTGCAGCCAGCCAGTTAGGGGTCAATACAGTAAATGTAAATTATGAATATTTCAAGAAGGAGTTTGAGGATACTGATAAAGACTCTGTATTAATAGTAAAAGTAAAACTTAGTAACAGCTTCGGACAACGACTTTTTGATGCCATTGATCCTGAAGATGTAAATTATACTGATTTTGATTTATTCAAAACGACCTTTAAGGGATTGGCACTCATTCCGCAACAATCTGATAAAATTGTTGGATTGAGCCCGGGTGATTTAAACAGTTCGCTTCAACTTTATTACCATGATGGAGATGTTAAAAAAACACTTTCCTTTATTTTCTCATTCACTCAAGGCTCTTATCAAAGCATTACCTTTTCAAAAATCTTAGCCGATCGTTCATCCACAGAATTATCAGGTTTAAATCAATTTCACACTGATTTTGATCCAGGCCTTAAGCGATACATTCAAGGAGGTTCATCCATCATTACGAAGATGGATTTTTCGAAATTCTATGAATACATAGATACTATTCCGAATATGATGATCAACTCAGCTGAGTTAGAAATCTCCGGTGTTGAAACTTCATCCGATTTCAAAGTCCCCAAAGCATTAACTGTTTCAATGCTTCGGTCAAACAATAGATTCAAAACAATTAAAACCGAACAGGATTCAATAGACTATATTAATTTTAATGGAAAAGTCGTTCTTGGGGATCAATTGAAATTCTTTGCTGCCAAGGATGAAGGATCAACTTTTTCAATGGACTATTCCTCTACCAATAATGCATATAACGGATTCCCAACGCTGTTTTTTCAGCAACTTTTTAACTTAAAGTCTAAGCAATATCAATATCCTTTTTGGGCACTACGTTCTGGAGATCCGCAACCTGGTAAATCAGTCGATAGGGTAGTGTTTCCTAAAGACAAACTCAAGCTAAAGATTTATTATACACGATCAACTTTAGATAACCAATAACTTATGTGTGGAATAGTTGCGTACGTGGGCCCTCGTCAAGCTCATGAAGTAATCTTAAAAGGTCTCAAGCGTTTAGAGTATCGCGGATACGATAGCACAGGAATTGCGCTATTAAATGGCGGTCTCAACGTTTATAAAAAGAAAGGAAAAGTTTCGGAGCTAGAGTCCTTTCTAAAAGGCCAGAGTCTGGATAGCCATATCGGCATGGGCCACACGCGTTGGGCCACACATGGCGAGCCTAACGATGAAAATGCTCACCCACATTATTCTGCCACTAAAAAACTGGCCATCATTCACAATGGCATCATTGAAAACTATTCGTCATTAAAACAAGATCTCTTAAGAAAGGGTCACACTTTCCTGAGCGAAACAGACACTGAAGTTTTCATCCATTTCATTGAAGACATCAAAGAGAATGAGCAATGTTCTTTGGATGAGGCTGTGCGTCTTGCTTTGACCAAAGTGGTAGGCGCCTATGCAATCGTTGTGATGTCTTTGGAAGATCCTGATCTATTGATCGCTGCCAGAAAAGGTAGCCCGCTGGTACTAGGTGTTGGACGAGGTGAATTTTTCATGGCATCCGATGCAACGCCCATCATTGAATACACCAATGAAGTCGTTTACCTGAATGATCAGGAAATTGCTATTATCAACCATGGCAAACTTACTATTAAGGATACATCGAATCTGCCACTTACTCCCTACGTTCAAACTGTGGACTTAGCCCTGGAGGCAATCGAAAAAGGTGGTTATGAGCATTTCATGATCAAGGAAATATTTGAGCAGCCTCGTTCAATCAAAGATTGCATGAGAGGTCGCCTCGATGCTGACACCGGACGATTAATATTGGGAGGTCTTCGTGAATATTTGAATCGCTTAGTAAACGCTGATCGTATTTTAATTGTGGCTTGTGGTACTTCATGGCACGCTGGCTTAGTGGCTGAATATTTCTTTGAAGAGTTTTGCCGTATTCCTGTAGAGGTAGAATATGCATCTGAATTCCGTTATAGAAATCCAATCATACGTGAAGGTGATGTCGTGATTGCTATTTCACAATCCGGAGAGACTGCAGATACTTTAGCGGCTATTGACCTCGCCAAATCGAAAGGTGCTATCATATTTGGTGTGTGCAATGTAGTTGGTTCTTCTATTCCAAGAGCGACTCATGCAGGAGCTTATACGCATGCAGGACCTGAAATCGGTGTGGCCAGTACAAAAGCATTCACGGCTCAGCTCACTGTGCTTAATATGATTGCTTTGATTGTAGCTCAGAAAAAGGGAAGCATCACAGAACAAAAATTCAATGAGATGATGGTAGAGATGGAAAACCTACCAGCTAAAGTTGAAAAAGCTTTACTACTGAATGATCAAATCAAAGAAATTGCTGCTGAATTTAAAGACGCCAAAAACTTCATCTACCTGGGTAGAGGTTATAATTTCCCTGTAGCCTTGGAGGGAGCCTTGAAGTTGAAAGAAATCTCCTACATCCATGCAGAAGGTTATCCGGCAGCGGAAATGAAGCATGGCCCAATTGCGCTGATCGATAAAGAGATGCCCGTTGTGTTTATTGCAACGAAAGATAGTTCATACGAAAAAGTGGTTTCCAATATTCAGGAAGTTAAGGCAAGAAAAGGAAGGGTAATTTCTGTTGTTACAGAAGGTGACACCACCATTCCAAAAATGTCAGAATTTGTGATTGAAGTTCCTGCAGTAACAGAGTCTTTAATGCCACTTATATCCGTCATCCCTTTACAACTATTATCTTATCACATTGCGGTGATGCGTGGTTGCCATGTAGATCAACCACGGAATCTGGCGAAGTCAGTTACGGTGGAATAAAAACGGAGGATGGATTTTCTTACCCCTATTGCTTATACGTAACCTTCTGTATTACAGTAGAAACCACCCACTTTTGGGAATCTAATTATACACCCTATCAGAAGGATTTATTTGAGAAAATAAGAGGTTTTAAGGAGAACATTCTTACCCCCATTGGGTATAGAAAGATTGCTAAAATCCTATCGGAATTGGGGTACACATCCAGATTATCCCATTACGGTGGAATAAAGTCAATTATTGCAATCCGATTTTAAGGAGGTAATTAATACGGCTTCTCCCCTATATAATTACCAGAAGGACTATAATTGGCAACGATCAGAATTGATCCATCCTTACAAATGGTCACCCCAATACCAACGTGGGTTGTATTCTTCCACACCATCTGCGTGTAGTGGCCCGTCTTATACCAATTGGTATTGTTGATTTTTCCATACTTATAATCCTTGATCTCGCTATACCAGCTTTCACTGGCATCCAGCGCGGTATAGTCTTCACCACCACCCCAAAATATATTCTCACCATGCTTTTGTGCCCAAGGTCCCGTGGAAGGACGGTGCTCCAACTTACAACCAGCCGCTAAATGATCCGCCCATAATTGTGCATACCGGGCTAAGTCTTCTGACCATTTTAGTTTTGGAGATCCAACATCAGCACGCACCTTGTTATGAAAATCCAGTGCTTCCTGTGCATCGCTCTGCGAGACCTTAGAGCCTGTTGCTAACGGAACTCGTTGTGCTTGTACTGGAAATGAGCACACGCAAAGCCCGAGAATTGATATGATGAACCAGCCTTTCAATCTCAATCTTTTAATTCATTCCTTAACGAGACACAGACCTTATAACGATTATCTTGTGTGTCGTTATATACTGCATCCAATAATTCAATTGCCTGCTTTATGCCGATACGTTTTGTCCACTCAAAAGGACCCCACGGATAATTGGTTCCCAATCTCATAGCGAGATCTATATCCTCCTTAGTAGCAATACCCTCTTCTAACGTGCAATAGGCCTCGTTGATGATCATACAAATCACTCTTGGGGTAACAAGGCCCACCCGATCTTCAACACAAACAAAATCAGTGACTAACTGTGAACAAATATTTTCTAGTTGTAACACATTCTTCCGGGCGCTCACACTAGCTTCAAGAACCGGGCGATTCACAAAGGTGGGCAAACCACAAAATCCAAAAAAAGCATCGCACTGCAAAAAACCTGACTGATCTATCAACTCAGAAAGTGAGATCAACGATGTATTAAGAAAAACAGCATTGGAAAAATTTGAATATTTCTCTTTAATCGAACTCTTCTCTGGATGAAAATCAAATACGACATCCGCACTTTTCATCAATTCTTTAATATCTTCTTCCAACTCACCAAAGAGATACTTATGCTCTGGCCCGAACTTTTGCTTGAGTTCATCCCAATTTAAATTGTTACCAATCACGAGAATCTGCATGATATGTTTCAGAAACAATTGTCAATTTCCCATTGTCAACTATCCTTTGATTTTTCGATATTTGATCAAAAGTAACACTCTCAAAGTTATGTCAAAAGAAGTAATATACTCAGCCAATGCACCAGAGCCTATTGGGCCCTATAGCCAGGCTATCAAAGTAGGATCTATGTTGTTTGCATCGGGCCAGATTGCCATTCAAAAAACCACTGGAAAAATAATTACAGATAACATCACCGAAGAAACGAATCAGGTACTAGCCAATCTGGGTGATGTATTACAAGCTGCTGGTATGGATTTTTCTCATGTAGTGAAGTGTACCATCTTCTTAAAAGACATGAATCAATTTCCGCAGGTGAACGAAGCCTACGGAAAGAAATTTACCAGCAATCCTCCTGCCCGCGAAACGGTAGAAGTAAGTAGATTACCCAAAGATGTGAACGTAGAGATTTCCTGCATTGCAGTGAAATAAGTCATTCTATAACCACAAAAAAAGAGGGCCGCAACCTTTCTTTTTATTTTAATACGATTTTCTGTCAACCTTTTTTTACCTCCTTCGCCCACATGTCATTGAGCGTAACCGTACGGTTAAAAATTATTTTTTCTTCTGTTGAATCCGGATCTATCGTAAAGTATCCTTTGCGCAAAAACTGAAATCGCTCATCAAGAATGGCACTCCCAATGGCTGGCTCAGCATATACTGTTGATAGCACTTGCAATGAGGTCGGATTTAAATACTCTTTAAAGTCACCTTCCATATCACCTACATTCTCTACGTTAAAGAGGCGGTCGTATAAACGAACTTCTGCGGTTACCGCATGCGCTACACTTACCCAATGAATCGTTCCCTTTACTTTCAGTCCTGACGTATCCGATCCACTTCTGCTTTCAGGAACATAGGTGCAACGAAGTTCAATCACTTTGCCTGCTTCATCCTTAATAACCTCTTCACACTTGATGATGTAAGCACTTTTCAATCTCACCATCTCACCCGGTGCCAATCGGAAATATTTCTTGGGGGGGATCTCCATAAAATCATCCTGCTCAATGTATATCTCTTTTGTAAAAGGGATATCACGATTTCCAGTGCTAACGTCTTCGGGATTATTTTCTCCTGTCAGCATTTCTGATTTACCATCTGGATAGTTAGTGATCACCAATTTTAATGGATCGAAAACCACCATTCTCCGCAAAGCAATTTTATTAAGATGCTCACGAACGCAAAATTCCAACAACCCAACATCAATCAGGTTTTCACGTTTGGCTACACCAATTTTATCACAAAATTCACGAATGCTTTCCGGTGTATATCCTCTTCTGCGCACAGCACTTAACGTAGGCATGCGTGGATCATCCCAACCACGCACATGGCCTTCATTAACTAGTTGAAGAAGTTTGCGTTTGCTCATGATCGTATAGGTCATGTTCAACCGGGCGAACTCATATTGATGTGAAGGATAGATTTCCAGCTTTTCAATAAACCAATCGTAGAGGGCACGATGAGGAATGAACTCCAGTGTGCAAATGCTATGTGTAATATTTTCAATAGCATCGCTTTGACCGTGAGCAAAATCATACATCGGATAAATACACCATGCATCACCGGTGCGGTGATGGTGTGCATGCTTGATACGATACATCAATGGATCGCGCATGTGCATATTGGAGTGCGCCATGTCAACTTTTGCGCGCAACACTTTCTCACCGTCTTTATACTTGCCGGCACGCATCTCACCAAACAAATTCAAATTCTCTTCCACACTGCGGCTGCGGTGAGGACTATTTGTACCTGCTTTTGTAGGTGTACCTTTTTGTTTTGCAATTTCTTCACTGCTTCCATCATCTACATAGGCTAGTCCTTTCTTAATCAAGATAACAGCGAATTCATAAAGCTTTTCGAAGTAGTCAGAAGCATAAAGTTCTTGTGACCATTCGAACCCGAGCCACTTAATATCATTTTTTATTCCGTCTACATATTCGGTTTCTTCCGTTACCGGATTGGTGTCATCGAAGCGAAGATTGGTCTTTCCACCATACTTCAAGGCCAGACCAAAATTCAAACAAATACTTTTAGCGTGACCCATGTGCAGATACCCATTTGGCTCTGGGGGGAATCGTGTGGTGATGCTTTTATAGGTGCCTGCCTTCAGGTCATTTTCTACAATTTCTTCCAGAAAATTCAAACTCTTTTCTTCCGTCATGGTATGCTTTAAAAGATGCAAAGGTAAGGGTTTTGGATTCATGTGGAATAATTTACCCGTACTTCCAAGCCTGGCAACATGCATTACGATTGAAATTCCCTATACTAAAAATACCAAATCGTCTTAACTTTACACTCCAATTAATTCAAAACAAAATGAGAGAAGTTCGTGTTCGATTTGCCCCAAGCCCTACCGGTGGACTTCATATTGGAGGTATTCGAACAGCCCTATATAACTACTTGCTGGCGCGCCAGAACAAGGGCACGATGATCCTTCGCATTGAAGACACTGATCAAGGCAGATTTGTGCCTGGTGCCGAAGAATACATTATCGAATCACTTGCCTGGATAGGTATTAAAATTGACGAGGGCCAGAGCGTAGGCGGACCTTATGCCCCCTATCGCCAATCAGAACGAAAAGAAATCTATAAAAAATATGCGCAGCAATTGCTCGATGGAGGTTTCGCTTATTATGCCTTTGATACGGAGCAAGATCTGGAAGCTATGCGTGAAAGGTTAAAAGTGGCTGGCGTAGATAACCAACAATACGGAATCACATCGCGCATGCAGATGCGCAATTCGCTGACACTAACTAAATCAGAAGTAGATCAGTTGCTGAATTTCGGAGCACCTTACGTTATACGATTTAAAGTTCCTGAGAATGAACAGATCAAAGTAAACGATTTGATTCGTGGTGAGGTAGTCGTGGAGTCTTCACAGATCGATGACAAGGTATTGATGAAATCCGATGGCATGCCTACCTATCATCTTGCCAATGTAGTCGATGACTACCTGATGAAAATATCCCATGTAATCCGGGGTGAAGAATGGCTGCCATCAGCACCGCTGCATGTATCATTGTATAAATCATTTGGCTGGCAAAATGATATGCCCCAGTTTGCTCACCTGCCCTTGCTGCTTAAGCCTGATGGAAATGGCAAATTAAGTAAGCGCGATGCTGATAAAATGGGATTTCCGATTTTTCCTCTCTACTGGACCGATCCAAAAACCGGAGAAATATCAAAAGGGTTTAAAGAATCCGGCTACTTACCTGAGGCCTTGATAAATTTCTTAGCCTTCCTTGGATGGAACCCTGGTACCACACAAGAAATTTTTTCAATGGAAGAATTGATTACTACATTCTCCATTGAACGAATTGGGAAAGCAGGCACTAAGTTCGACATCCATAAAACCCAATGGTATAATCAACAGTATCTCAGAGCTAAATCAGAAGTGGAACTCTCCGCATTTCTAATGAAGTCATTGGATGCAGAACAAATTACCTGTACAAAAGAAAAAGCAATGAAGATTTGCGCGATTATGAAAGAACGCGTCACATTTCCTCAGGATTTTTGGGAACAGGGGAAATTCTTCTTTCATGCGCCTACCACTTTTGATGAAACCGTTGTATCCAAAAAATGGAATAATGATGTCGTAAAAGTATTGAGTGCTTTTGGTGAAGAAATAGAAAAAATAAATGAAGTAACGGCAGAACTGGCCAAGTCAACGCTTGAAAAAGTGGCGGCAAGTTTGGGCATTGGCACTGGAAAAATATTGCAAGCACTTCGTGTATCCATAACCGGTGGTGCCTCAGGACCTGATCTGATGATGACGATGGAAATCATTGGAAAGGATGAAATATGTGGTAGAATTAACTATGCTCTCGCAACATTAAAAATCCCAGCATAAGATGAATAAACGATCTGAAAAACCCAGCAAGAAGCAGGGCAAGCCACGGGTTCATAAAGAGCTCAGTGGATTTGAAGTGTCGATTGATCAGTTTGGTGAATTAAAATCAAATATGCCGATCGAAAAACTGAATGAGTTTCTTAATGAAAACGTTGACGACAAAAAACTAGCAGAACGCGGGGACTATGAAGAGATGAAAAAGCCTAAAAAGAAAAAAAAGTAGCTTCTAATCAATCTCTTTTTTTAATGCCTTCAAATCCTTCTGTTACCGATAAGCATGTCCTGTGACTAATTTTTCAATATGGTCACATTGAATTTCTTGGGACATCTTCTTTAAAGAACAAAATGTAAACAACCAAACGGTAGAGTATCCCGTTTTAAAGTATGTAAAATAAAAAAATGACTTATGGCCTCATCACATGAAATCGATTACCAGATAAAAGGAGAAAGCATTCAGATTGTTGAAGTTGAACTGGATCCGGGAGAAACCGTAATAGCCGAAGCTGGTGCCATGCTTTTCATGGAAGAAGGGATTCAATTTGAAACGAAGATGGGTGATGGTTCAAATCCAAGTCAGGGTCTGTTTGATAAGCTTCTGTCGGCAGGAAGTCGGTTGCTTACAGGAGAATCATTGTTCATGACGCATTTTACAAACCGTGGTTCCAAAAAAGCAAAGGCAGGTTTTTCAGCGCCCTATCCAGGTACAGTAATTCCTGTTGATCTTGCAACCAGCCGGAACAATGAATTAATCGTTCAGAAGGATGGATTTCTTTGCGCAGCCTATGGAACAAAACTATCCATAGTCTTCAATAGAAAAATTGGATCAGGCCTGGTCGGTGGAGAAGGATTTATTCTACAAAAACTTCAAGGCGATGGAAAAGCTTTTGTCCACGCTGGCGGCACGGTAATCGAACGCACACTAAATAATGAAACCCTTCGTGTGGACACTGGCTGTGTGGTAGCGTTTGAGTCACAGATTGATTTTGATGTTGAGACAACCGGAAGTTTGAGATCCATGGTATTTGGAGGTGAGGGTATTTTCCTTGCCACCTTACGAGGAAGCGGAAAAGTCTGGTTGCAATCTATGCCGATCAGAAAGTTAGTTCAGGCACTTTCTCCTTATGGATCAAACCGCGGCAAGGAAGCAAGTTCACTGCTGGGAAATTTCCTGGAGTAATCACTTTTTAAATCTGGGGAAAATGGAGGGTACCTCTTTCTTATAGGAGACGTATTGATCTCCAAATTGTTTAATCAGTTTTCTTTCCTCCAGATAAATTCCGACAGGAAGATAAACTAAGATGCAACTCACAGAAATAAGGGTAGCCATTGACGGATTGAACAGAAAAAATCCGATTACGATCAGAATTGTGCCACTATAAATCGGATGCCGGATGTGCTTTAATATACCTATTTGACTAAACTCATAGGTTTCTTGCTTGAGGCCAACAAACGATGAAAATCGATATTCCCTGAATGCACGAATGATCACAATTACTCCAAAGGTTGCTAACATCAAACTCAGGTATCTCACCAATCCCACACTTGCAAAAAGTAATTTTGAGGGTATAGATGCATTAAATAACAAAAGTAAAAATAAACCCACAGTTGAAATCAGAGAGTACACAATCCTATAAAACCTGAATCTGTTCTTTAGAAATTTTTCGAAGAAGGACTTAACCGTTGCAGAAGCTAAAAGGCTATGAAATGCAAAATATAAAAACCAAAGGGCACTTAGCATTAAGTATTCCATCGAGTTAAAGTTAGACTATCCTTTATAAAATAACTTATCTCATTTAATAAAAAGATCAAAACTGCCTACCTTCGAAGGCCAACATATTTTTCAGAACTGTGATAAAAATCGGATTAATAAGAGAAGGGAAAAATCCACCGGACAAGCGAGTAGCTTTTACGCCACTACAGGTGGAGGAAATTCAGCAACGCTTTCCACAAGTAAGGGTAGTCTGCGAGGAGAGTGAATTCCGTTGTTTTAAAGATTCAGAATTCACCGAATTAGGAATTGACGTTGTTAAGGATATCAGTGATTGTGATATTTTGATGGGCATTAAGGAAGTGCCTATAGCAAACCTGCTTGATAATAAGACCTATTTTTTCTTCTCACACACGATCAAAAAACAACCTTACAACAGAAAGCTCCTTCAAGCAATCTTAAAAAAGAACATTCGATTAATTGATTATGAAGCACTAAAGGACACTCAGGGGAACAGGTTGGTAGCCTTCGGAAGATTTGCTGGAATTGTTGGCGCTTACAACGGATTATGGGCCTACGGAAAGAGATATAATCTATTTGAATTGCGAAGATCTTTCGAATGTTTTGATATCAATGATCTTAAGCTAGAAATCAGGAATGTTAAGCTTCCTCCAATAAAAATTATTCTTACCGGTGCCGGACGCGTAGCCAAGGGAGCCATGGAAACATTGGATACCGCGGGAATAAGGAAAGTAAATCCATCTGATTTTTTGTCAAAGGAATTCAACGAACCTGTCTATGTTCAACTAAGTAGCGCTGATTATCATGAGCGCACAGAAGGCGGACATTTCAATCGAGAAGAATTTCATAAACATCCGGAGAAATACAAATCTCTATTCTCCTCTTTTGCTAAAGTAGGGCACTTGCTCCTTGCGGGAGCCTATTGGAATCCGAAGGCGCCCGTTCTTTTTACAAGAGAGGAAATGACGTCACCCGATTTTAAAATAAAAGTAATAGCAGACATCACCTGTGATATCAATGGATCTGTTCCAAGCACTAAACGTGCGAGCACAATCCCAGAGCCATTGTATGATTATGATCCTAATACGGATTCTGTCATGTCCGCAATTAGTGACGAGTCTCACATAACTACCATGGCGGTGGATAATCTTCCGTGTGAACTTCCGCGAAGTGCCTCTGAAGAGTTTGGGCGGGATTTAATTGACCGCATATTAAAGCCACTATTGGTGAATGACAAAGAAGGAATTATAAAACGGGGAACAGTTGCTGAAAGCGGTTCACTGACTAAAGGATTTAGCTATCTGGAAGACTACGTAAATTCGATTGATCGATAACTGGCTATGCTTTTATATAATGTCACATTCGGTATAGATAAGGCCATTGAGACAGAATGGATTTCATGGATGAAGGTTAACTACCTTCCGTCCGTAATGGGGACAGATTTATTCCTGGAATTCAAAATGTATAAAGTGCTTACACATGATGACGAGACTTCTGTATCGTATAGCGTTCAATGCTTCGCAAAAAGTATTGAAGATGTTTTAAAGTATCTCAATGAATATGCTCCACAATTAACAGAGCTTCATCGAGAAAAATTTAAAGATCGGCATGTCGCTTTCAATACACTGCTTGAGGAAATCTAATTGATTTTTAGAAAATACTTTATCTGCTCTGCCTCTAAGTGACAATTGATCCACTCGTCATCAAATCGTGTATTGTATCGTTTATAAAACTCAATGGCCGATTTATTCCAATCCAGAACTTGCCACATCATACCGGTACAACTCTCCTCCAGCACCTTCTTCATCGTGGCCTCAAAAAGTAACTTACCAATTCCCTTTCCTCGTTGACTTTCGGTAACGACAATGTCTTCAAGGTAAAGACGTTTTCCTTTCCACGTGGAGTACCGATAATAATACAAAGAAAGACCTTGAATCTGATCGTGTTCTTCAGCAACAAAAAAGCCGAAGACCGGGTTAAGTCCGAACCCATCTTGCTCCATTGCACTTATTGAATTCGTTACCTCGTGTACCGCTCTCTCAAACTCTGCAAGTTCTTTAATCAACTCCAGCGCACGAGGCAAGTCTTCTTTTTTGCCGTTTCTTATTAAGATCATATTTCTATTCACATAAAAAAGGCCTCATAAGAGGCCTTTCATTATTAAAATTAATAAAATCAATATTCCCAAAGGTTATGCTCCTTCTCCATCATTTTCATTTCTTCTTCCCAACGGGCAAAAACCGATTCACCATAGGATCTTCCGTTATTAAGGTAGATTTCCTGAATAGAATAGTCACCAGGATTTTCAACCTTTTCAATCACTCCGTGAAACAGTCTTAGTTTGAAAGCATCGATAAAAGATCTATTCTCTGAAGGATTATATCTGTTCCTCCATAACACCTGATCTCTTACATCCATATCCTTACTGTGTGAAGCTTTTTCAACGAGTTTATAAAAATCTGTATACTTCACAAAAGCTATAGGACTGGCGTCAGTTGATCCAGTCTTTTGTGCTAAAAG
>JANOUH010000316.1:0-2993 GCA_031416795.1 Cytophagales bacterium
AGGACATCGATCTGTTGATGAAAGAGCTGGAAGAACTTAAAAACAAAAAATCATGACCACGCTGCTCAACTACCTGATCGAAGCCAACCTGGCATTGTTGTTCTTCTATGTACTCTATATATGTACTGCTCAGCAATGAAAATCAATTCACCTTCAAACGCACGGTTCTTCTTGGTAGTTTAATAGCCTCACTCCTCTTTCCTTTAATTACCATTCCCGCGGGAGGGTTACAACTCATTCCTTCCCTGAGCCAATCAGCGGCCTCCTACTTACTTCCGGAGATCACTATTTACGCTGATGCAACGCAGGTGACAGCCAACGACCCAATTTCGATCTGGCAGTGGATTGCTTATATCTACCTCGCAGGCTTGATGCTATTTTCGATCTTGTTTGTCATTCGGGTTGCCTCGTTGATCCTGTTATTCCGGGCGTCCAGGAAATACCTGTGGAAAAGTTACAGAGTGTCTGAATCCGAAAAGGGTCATGGTTCTTTTTCATTTTTTCACTTCATCTTTTTAGGCAAGGCCAGCGAATTGAATGAACAGGAAAAACAAGCGGTGTTAATTCATGAAGAAGTGCATGCACAGAAAATCCATTCTTTAGATATTGTTTTAGTGAATGTGTTGGGTGTTGTGTTCTGGTTCAATCCCATCTTACCTATATATAGAAATTCTTTAGTTCAGGTTCATGAGTTTGAAGCCGATGCGCGCTCGGTGGAAGGTCGTGATGTGAACGCGTATTGCAGCTTGCTGGCGAGAGTTGCTTTACAGTCAAACGGATATCCCATCGCCAACCATTTTACCAATTCCTTAACCTTAAAACGTATTACGATGATGAAAACAGTTCATAAGAAAATAAAGCAATGGAAGGTAGCCACCGTATCAATTACCGCACTTCTTATCTTTTTTATTGTGGCTTGCCAGGATCAAGTTGATCAGGCCGTCAGGGATGTTGCAAAATCCTCGTCAATCGCTCTGGAATTGCCTGATGAAGTAAAGACCTCACTTATACGAATGCAAGCAGAAAATCCAGAAAGTAAGTTTGAAGTAATTGAACTAAATGATGACGGCAAAGAATATCTAAACAAGAAGTATCCCTCTGAAAATTCAAAAATTACATTTACTATCGGAACTGCCGTATCAGTAATCAAAGAATCTGGAACTAAAAGAGAATTCATGATCATTGGTGAAAATGAAAGACTGAAAAGGATCTCAAGCCTATCAAAAAACGAAAATGATGTTTTCACTATCGTTGATGAAACGGCTACACCCTATTTAGGAATGGAATTATTTTATCAAAATATCGCTCATTCAATAATCTATCCCGAAGAGGCAAAAAAAAATCAGGACGAAGGCAAAGTTTTCGTAGAATTTATTGTTGAAACAAGTGGCGAAATTTCTAATGTTAAAATCGCCAAAGGGGTTAACGAATATCTGGATAGCGAAGCGATTAGGGTTTTTCTTCAAACAAGGATTAAATGGACGCCTGCTGTTAATGATGGACAGGTGGTAAAACAGAAACTTGTACTCCCAATCGTTTTTAAGCTAAGTGGTTCCAATCATTCAGATTCAGCACAAACTTCGACCCCAGCCCTAGAAGAAATTGTTGTCGTGGGGCAGCCCAAAAAGAATTAGAGACGGGTGTTAAAAAGAAAACCTCTGCATTGCGGCAGAGGTCTTCACATAAAAGATGGATTCATGATTTCAGCATGTTAGTTGTCTTCATACGCTTACCTTTTTCTAGACCTGTGTTTTTAAAGTAACCTCTGCGCATTACTGCGGCAGAGGTTATTCATTACGTAGCTTCATCGGATGTTTATTTTGGTGAAACGAATTTTACTAGCCGCCAGGTAGGCTTCACTGGTGGTGCCGAAGGTTGCTTTCACTTTCTGCTTCACCACCATGGCGGTGCTGCACAAGCTAGTGCGACCCTCGTACAAAACCGTGTTGCGCTCCCTGCGGGCCCGGCCCAAAATAGAAGCTGCCGTTACCAAAGCCGTGTTCAAGCTTTGCAGCGTAGCCAGGTTTACCTGCAAGATGTCCAGCTGCAATTCCTCATTGTTGGGCTGATACATCGGCACGGAAGCCAAGGTCTGCAGCAACTTTTCGAAGCTGGCTGTGGAGTTGGCAAAGTCTGAACCACCACTGCGCCTGCGCACAAGGGCTGGCTTGCTGATGCCGCTGCCTTCTGGTGGTGCAGCAGTCCTGGCTGGTTTTACTGATGAGGAGTAACCCTTCATCTTCTTCACCATCAAGGCTGCGTCTTTCACCGTTTCGGGCTGGACGTCATCAGACGATTTGAGTTCTGCCAGGATGCGCGGTGCCAGCATTCGCATTTCATCGAACGCTGCCTCGCGACTATTCTGGGCATTCTCGTAACTGGTTTTGGCGATACTCACCTGCAGCAGCTTTTCGCGTGCCCGTGCTAGTAAGTCCGACAAATTTTCTACGCGGAGGTTTTGTTGTCCGGGGTTATAGGATCCTCCATACCCGGTGGAGATGCCTAAGAGCTTCTCAAAGGATTGCACGTTGTGTACATGTGACATATAATTTTACATTATGTGTATTTTTACGTAAAGGCATATCCTCAGCGTTGTGTTTTTTTAACTTATTTTTGAAACTATATATTTTCAATAAAGCGTAACCTTCAGGGCATTGGCACGTTTGCATACATTTTTTGATCTGCCTTTATGTGCACCATCGACCAATGCTATTTTTATTCGCCCAATGACATGCCTTTGAAAAAGTAGTACTCCATCCCAGCAAACAATGCATACCTCATGGTGATCGGTGCCTATTTGCTTGTGAACGATACGTCCTCCACCGTGATTGGTGCTTACTAATTTTAAAACGATGCCTTCCCCACCGTGATCGGTGACTACCTGATCGTAAACGATGCCTACTCCAGCGTGATTGTTGCTTCCAAATTCTGAAACGGTGCGTTCCCCAACTTGATCGGTGACTTCCTGAACTTAATAGGTGCGTACTGGAGCG
>JANOUH010000317.1:0-1912 GCA_031416795.1 Cytophagales bacterium
TAAGCATGATTTGTGTTTCCTGATGCTGATGGAGTTTATCATAGAGATGTGGAAGAACATCCACCTGTATTCGGAAAGCTTCTTTGGAAGTCTTAGGGATGCTGAAAGGAATTACCTTCATTTGGACTTATTTTGATCAAATTTAAACATCAACTCCATAATAATTGATCAATATTGTACCATTATTCACTATTTCAGGCAAATCATATTCCAGTTCAGTCATGTAATTTTGAATCATAAACCAAAAATTCTGAATATGGCAATTCAATGGAAGGGAGTTTTCCCGGCACTTACTACCAAGTTTACATCTGATGATAAACTGGATTTTCCTTTATTTGAAAAGAATCTTCATGCACAGCTTGAGGCGGGTGTTGAAGGAGTTATTCTGGGCGGTACGCTAGGCGAAGCCAGTGTATTGAGTAATGAGGAGAAATTTGATTTAGTAAAATTCACGGTTGATAAAGTGGCAGGTAAAGTTCCCGTGGTGATGAACATTGCCGAAGGAAGCACACGCGAGGCCGTTGCGCTCGCGCGTGAAGCTGAAAAGTGCGGTGCTACAGGATTGATGATGTTACCTCCCATGCGCTACAAATCTGATCACCGCGAAACAGTTGCTTATTTCAAAGCCGTAGCGGAGTCAAGCAGCTTGCCCATTATGATCTACAATAATCCAATTGATTATAAAATTGAAGTGACGCTGGATATGTTTGGTGAGTTGGCCGATAATATGAATATCCAGGCTATAAAAGAATCCACTCGTGATGTGTCCAACGTGACTCGTTTGATTAATCGTTTTGGTGATCGCTTCAAAATTCTGTGTGGCGTGGATACCATAGCTATGGAAGAAATCATGCTTGGAGCGGATGGTTGGGTTGCTGGATTAGTTTGCGCATTTCCAAAAGAGACTGTGGCGGTTTATAAATTAACAAAGGCAAATAAAATTTCAGAGGCACTCAAAATATACAGATGGTTTTTACCATTGCTCGAATTAGACATTCATCCTAAGTTGGTTCAGTATATTAAACTTGCCGAACAAGAAGCGGGAATCGGTTCAGAAACTGTACGTGCTCCACGCTTAATTCTCGAAGGAGAGGAGCGTGAGCGAATTTTGAAAGTCATTCGTGAAGCAATTAAGAACAGACCTGCATTAGGTTAGTCATTTAATTCAGATTCAAATGCATATAAACCTGGAAGAAAAATTCAGCAAGTTTTCAGAGCATTGGCATCCTTATATTATTGGTGAACTCAATGATAACTATTTGAAGCTTGCTAAAGTGAAAGGCAATCTGATCTGGCATAAACATGAACATGAGGATGAGATGTTTGTCGTTTTGAGCGGAACATTGATGATGGACTTTCGCGATGGAAGCACAATTTCAACCAGGCCAGGGGAAATTTTAATTGTTCCTAAAAATACTGAACACCGTCCCTGGACTAATGACGAGGAAGTTAAGTTGATGCTGATCGAACCTAAAGAGACTAAACATACAGGTGAAATTATAGCTGAACAGACCGTTACTAAATTGGAATGGATATAATAGTATTGTCGTAGACTTAACTGGTCACGACATTTTTATTAGTGAGGAAAAAAGGAATTACAATCTAAGATGAATGCTATGAAATATACTGATGCAACGATTGATCAAGTGAATGCTGGTATGCAGGAGGCTCACATTGCATTTCTTTCTTACAAAAATTTTTCAGGTAAGAAGAAAGCAGAATTTCTTCGCGCTATTGCGGATGAGATTGAGGCATTGGGTGCAGAGTTGGTAACCACAGCGATGCGTGAAACTAATCTACCTGAGGCTCGCATTATTAATGAACGCGGCCGCACGACTGGTCACTGCCGGATGTTTGCGGATTTAGTGGATGATGGATCGTGGGTGGAGGCAAGAATTGACACCGCCATTCC
>JANOUH010000318.1:0-11150 GCA_031416795.1 Cytophagales bacterium
ACTTAATTCGGGACGACCTGGAGGTACAAACTTTCTCAAACACTTGCCTGTCTCTCATTTTGTCTACCATGACAAATTCTGGGTGATCAAGTGGGAAACTTATCGCTTCCAGTTTTAGATTATGGCCCACGCCAGTTGGATTAAGTGTATTAGTGGCATGATCGCCAAATCCAAGATTCTGTATCAAATTTCTATTCGGCACAATGATCAATCCGGAATTAATCTTGCATGCAAACTGCCATTGATAATCCCAGATCGAACTTGAATTAGTGACGTTATCTCCTGTGTGCATTTTCTCAAAGATGTATTCATAGTAATCCCGCTCGTAGATGGTATCATACGAAGCAGGGAGATAACCTTTTTGATGTATTTCTACATAATGATTCATATGGAAGTCATGAAATTTCCAGGCTCGTTTCCACGTAGCCCATCCCCAGATATGGATAAGATTTGAAAACCGATAAGAATAGTCATTGTCCCGCAAATGATCCTCTTCATGATTATTTCCTCCTATTTCCATCACACGTGTATCATAACGGTAGCGCTCCAGCAGTTCGGAACAAAATGTAAAGAAGGAAGGTGATGGAAGACAATCATCCTCTAGAATAATTCCTTCTGTTTCATGTTCAAAAAACCAGCTTATGGCAGTACAAGGGCCCTTTCCACAACCTAAATTCGTATCTCTGAATAAGGTCATCACTTCACAATCCCAGTCAACGTCTTGCGCTATTCGCCTGGCTTCATCACATTTTTGTTCTTCACCTAGTTTATTCTTACGAGGTCCATCGGCTGCAATATATAATCGTGCTGGTCGTGCTTTTTTTATCGCATCAAAAACCTGACTGGTGGTTTCAGGTCTATTAAAAATTATAAATAGTACCGGTGTAGTCAGTGGTAATTCATCATTAATTCGTGATGATCTGATATTCATTGCAATTGATTGTGGTGCCATGGGTCGTGTAGCTTTTCTTGTCAGGCTAATTTTGAAATCACAGCATCCCGCATGAGATTCCTAAAGTATCGGTTATCCGATTCAAAATCGCGGATCATAAAGGGAGGATGATCTAGTGGAAATTCAATGTCCTCAGCTTCCATATGGGCACTCTTGCTGTTGCCATTTTGAGTGTGTGTAGCATCCTCACCAAATCCAAGGTTTCTTACCAAATTAATATTTGGCACAATAGCAAGGCCTGAATTTACATATCGTGCAAAATCCCATTGATAGTCCCACCAGTCAACACGATGGCTGGTGATGGTCTTATCAAATTTTCTTAGTCGGTAAATTTTCTCCAGTGAACTTGAAAAAAAAGATTCGAAATAATTTTCCTTCTTCAGTTGATGATACAGCCGGATATCATAGTCAAACATTTTCCATGCTCTTCGCCACGTAGCCCAGCCCCAGATGTGCCCACTCTTTGAAAAATAATAAGAGTACGATTGATCCTTTTGCCATCCATTCAAAAAGTTATTACCTCCGATATGCATAATCCGATTATCATCCCGGTAACGCTCCAAAAGTTCCTGACAAAACCAAAAAAAACTTTGCGATGGCAAACAATCATCTTCAAGAATGATCCCTTCTTCCTCATGCTCGAAAAACCAGGTGAATGCAGAAGATGGACCTACACCACAATTTTTGTTCGTTTCGCTAAATAAGGTCTTTACTTCACAGTCCCAATCCACTTCATGTGCAACCAACCGTGCTTCCTTACATTTTTCCTCATCTCCTTTTACATTAGGTCGCGGACCATCAGCCGCGATATAAAGACGAGGTGGTCTGGCCTGCCGGATAGCTTCAAAAACAAGCCTCGTAGTATCCGGCCTATTGAAAATAACTAAAAGAACCGGGGTTCTTAAAGGAGATGTGGGTCTAAATAATGACATCGAATTGATTTGATATCAAAGGTGATAACCTCGCATCTTGCATTCAATGATTCGCATCATCAACAATAGATAAGGTAATCATGATGAATGGCAATAGGTATTAATTAACATGTTTTTTTTGAAGACCTGATAATCTCTAATCATAGCAATGGCCTTATTAGCGATTGATTTTGGCTTAGCAAACTGATCGGAGAACCGGTAGAAAAAAAGTTGCTGCCGGTCGGTGTAGCGTACCGTAATATCCTGAATCATATTGCCATATCGGTCTTCAGGCAATATCTCGACACATCCCGCGGCCAAAGCAGTGGGCAAAAGCATATTTGAACCATGCACGCCAATGACAACATGCGTCATCGCGTAGATGCGACACCATTCCCTTTCCACTTCAGCAGGTGTACTTACGCTCCTTTCATCGTGCGCCAATCCATCAAAGTTGCCCGTTTTACCTAAGCCGATGAGATGAAAACTGGATTCTGGCAATTCCAGTTTAATTGCTTTAATCACTTTCCTTACTAATTGATTTTGTCGCCTCGTAAGAATTTTATTTCCCCATGATGAAATACTCAATTTCCTGCAGATTCGGTAAAACCAATAATCCAAAGGACCATTAAACCACCAGCGATCCTCCCGGAGAATAAAGGTTATGATTGGTTTTAGGTTGCCAAAGTTCTTCAAATTAAAAGGTACAACACCGGTTAGGCGCGCAATGTCTTCACTGCTCGTGACAGGATGAGAGTAGGCCTTACTCACGTACACCACCTGATATTGATTTAACTGATCGGCAACAAACTTTTGAAGAAATTGATAACCATAAACCAGATCACTTAATTTCACATCAACAACCCATGCCTCCGCACAGCCAGAAGGAATTAACCATTTAACTATTTTTGGAATGATGATGATCAGCCCGATCTCGTTATCCTGATTTAAATGATGAAAAGCATTATAGAGTTTCAGTAGCACATGACCATAGAGTGAATCCAACGTATTTAGGATCACTACCTGATCATACTGCTTGAATACAATTTTCTCAATAGCTACAGGATCTCTTCGTATTTCACTATGCGACTTTAACACAGACGCTGACAGCCAATCAGGAGAATCGATCTTTTTATAAAATTTTTTATTATCGACTCCAAAAGACATGGGGTAGTCTACCGAATGACCCACGGGTAGTATCTGCATAAATTCGAGATCACACGCTTTGCACGTGCAATCCGCATACATATTAATCGATTCAAAGATGAATTTATTAATGAGTGGATCCATCGCCTGGCATTCCGGGCACGTAAAGTAATTATCTGGATTTGGTTTTAGGCGGATCATGCTAAAGGATATCTTTTAACTTCCAAAAGGAAAATATCCCTTTGAACATCAGTCGTTGGTTTTCTCTTGTTTTCTGGAAGAGTAAATCAACAAGAAAAATACTCATAGTGAAGGATAGCATGCTGGCCATGATGGACCCAACAGAACCGTGCATGGGAATTAAATAATAATTCAGTGCGATGTTGGTGATAGCGCCTATGACAACCGTGACAAGAGAATATCGAAATAAGCTTTCATTGATAATGAATACCGATTTGCCCACTCCCATATTTGAAAAAAAGAGCCTCACAGCAAATAGCGATAGCAAATAGCCAGCTGATTGATATTCTACTCCATATAATACGGTGATTACCTTTTCAGCAAAAAAATAAATGGGTACACCGATAGCAAGAAAAGTCAAAAACATGAGGCGATACAGGTTGGTGAGTCGGCTGTGGTATAAATCTTCACTCACTCCCTTGGCTCTTACAATAGCAGGTGAGAATGTGCTCATTAACACCATGGGCATGAACCCAAAAATCTCAATAAACTTCAGCGCCACTGAATATTGACCAACCTCAGCCGTGTTGAGCATCTTTCCTAACATGACCTGATCGATGCGCGCTTGAATGTGCAAAGCAATTCCATAGAGCGCAAGTGGCCACGATTCACGCAGCAGTTGGTATGCTAATATCCTTTTGTAATTCCATTTCCAGGGAGTTCCCTCCTTGCGATGATACGAATAAATGAAGCCGACCGCATTCAATGCTGATCCGAATACAATAATAATGGCAAACCATATTAATGGTGAGTGGGCAAAAACGAGTCCGATTTTAATAAGACTCAGAAGCAGGTTGATCACCAACTGAACCTGTACTACATACTTTGACAATGTTTTAGCTTGAAAAAAATAGTTAACTACTTCAAATCCCTTAAAGATTTCGGCAGCCGCAATAATCATGATCAGCGTATTGGTAAATGGGTCATGATCCATAAAGAAAAGAATAAAGACCATCAATAAAAGCAGAATACCTGACCCAAATAATTTCAAAAGAAATCCAGTGCCTAATAAATCAGATTGATTTTCAGTATCCTTAGCCAGTTCACGCACAATGATCTGGTCCATTCCCAGTGTAGAAAAGACGGAGAAAATACTGACAAAACTTATCGCATAATTGAGTAGCCCGAAGCTTTCAGGCTTAAGGTACCGGGCAACATAAATTCCAACAACCATTCCCACAAAAAGGGTAAATCCTTTTTCAAAAATTAGCCATGAAACATTCTCAAAATATTTTGTGAAGCGCGGGGGAATAAAAATCCTTTGAAGAAGCATCGGGACAATTAAAATCGTAGAAGTTAAGTTTCAGCAGAGCGCTATCCGTAAACGTAATTATATCCATTCACTGAAGACTTGAAGTCATTCAATAAGATACTTACGTTCTTGATTTTATTCTCATCATAAAGCCGGTTAATCTTATCCAACAAAAACCGGTTAGTGTAGTTTGATCGCACCACGTAGATATTCGCATTGGTGTATTTCATCAAAATGATATACTCAGATACAAAACCAATAGGTGGAGAATCAATAATAATGGTACTATAAGTCTGTTTTAACGTATTGATCAGTTCTTCCATTTTGGGTAGTCCAATTAAATCCAAAGGATTAGGCGGAATGGGACCAGACGTGATTACGTCCAATCCTTTAATGGAGGTTACATTAATGATATCTTTTAGTGGACAACTTCCAATGAGATAACTGGAAAGTCCCTTTTCATTCTTTAAGTGAAAAGAAGTTGCCACCTTTGGCCTTCGTAAGTCGGAATCAATGATGATAGTCCTCTTTCCGGACTGTGCCATAGCCACAGCTAAATTAGCAGAGCAAAATGTTTTCCCCTCACTCTCCACAGAAGAGGTAATACCAATAACACTATTCTCATTACCCAGCGTCAGGTATTGAAGATTCACCCTCAATGATCGAAATGATTCACCGATAGCAGACTTTGTATGCGCCACAATCACCGAGGCACGCTCGTTTTTGCTGCCATGAGAAACGATACCAATAAACGGAATATTACTATTCCTCTCCACATCCTTGATCGTAATAATATTATCATTGATCACTTCCTTAAAAATGATTAAGCCAATAGAAAAGACTAAGCTGGCCAACACTGTTAATATCAGGATTACTTTCTTGTTGGGAGATATAGGTCCGCTGCCAACTTGTTTGGCATGATCGACAATGGTTTTCTCCACGGTGTTGGATGCGATCGCAATTCCAGCTTCCGCTCTCTTCTCAAGTAAATAGTTATATACGTTGTCATTGAAATCGAACTGTCTTTTAATATTTACCAATTCACGTTCGCTTCGTGGCAGACCCTGCACCACTCTCCTGATGTCACTGATTCTATTATTTAAGTCCCTTAAAGCCTGGCTTGAAGCTTCAATGAAGTTATTTACATTTTCGCTCAGTGAGCGTTTAACACTGCTAATTTTAAGTTCCAGCACTTCCGCAACCGGATTCCCTTCCTTGGAACTGTAGTTCAAACCGATTCTCTCCTGATTAAGTCGTGTCAACTCCATGAGTAGATTATTCAGTAATGGATCTTCAAAACCAAATGTCGAAGGAGCCCCAATGTTTTTTAAATTGGTCTCCTTAGCCAAAGCTGCAGCGATGTATTGATAATATTTAAGCTTTTGCGCCAAAATCGATTTGTCCGATTCAAGCTTATCAAGATTCTTGGTGAGGTTTTCGGCTGTTGTATTAATATCAAGGATGCTGTTCCTCGACCGAAAAGATTCCAGGGAACTTTCCACTTGTTTAAGGTCGTTCGAAACTCCGCCTAACTGATCATCGATGAACTTAATTGTTTTAAAACCCAAATCATTTTTCTTAATCAGCTCGTTGGTGCGATAAACTTCTAATAAGGTATTGAGAAAGGCTACGCCCCTATCTGGATTTGCAGTTTTTAAAGTGACTTCTACTAAGTTGGATTCCAGCGAGATCGGTTTGATGTCCAGTTTCTCGCGATACGAATCTGCCATCACATTTAGATTGTTAATGACGAAGTAGAATTTAGTATTCGTGTCACCATAGAAAGCCCTATTGAATTTTATTCTGAAACTTAAATTTTGCTCAACAAAAGATTTGCCCACTAAACCCGTTGAATTAACCTCATAGTTCTGCACAAGTTCCCCAGGCATATTTGTATAAAAATTGTAGGTGCCGACTTTCTTGGCCGATACAGTAACCGTATACACACTATCAGAAGTGCGTTCAATAAAAACAGGAACTCCAACAATCTGATTTAACGTGGAATCAAGCTCCACCCTGAAGGGATAATTTTTTGAAGATGGCTCATGAGATCTGAAATTGACTTTTGTATAGTAAGATACTCCAAAGTCAAGTTGCTGTATCGTGTTTTCAGAAAGGTTGTATGATTTCAAAATACCAATTTCATCTTCCAATTCAGTTTGTGATGACATCAGTTCCATTCCCTTAAGGAAGTTTCCAGAATTAAGTCCATTATTAACTTCACCATTTAAAAGGATAGAAGCTCTAACTAAATAAATATTGTCGGCAAAATAGATATAGGCATATACCAGTGGAACAAAAATCAACAACGTGAACACAAAGTAGTACCACTTACTCACCATTTTTTGCATCAACTCCTTAACATTGATTTTGCCATGAATAAATTCAGATGTATTCTCCTTCATATTAATTTTAATTGACATAGCTCAAAATAAGAACAGCGGTAGTAAGTCCGGCAAAAATGACGCTCATGATCTCCAGGTTTGTCTTATCCGACCTGGCTTTCAAAGGCTCTACATAAATCACATCGTTCGGCATGAGGTAGAAATAATCAGAGTTCAATAGACGCGAATCAGAAAGATCTAACAATACAAGTTGCGAACCTGTTGGCACTTGACGTATCAGCTTGACGTTTTTTCTATTGGCAAAGGGGGTGAGATCGCCTGCCATCCCTAATACTTCTAAAAGTGTAGCTTGATTATTATAGACGTACAAGTATCCGGGATTTTTAACTTCACCCAAAACAGTCACTTTAAAACTGGTCAGCTTAACAATCACCGTTGATTTATTAAGAAACTTATTCGCATGGGTCTGAATTAATTGCTGCGCCTCCTCGATAGTTAGGTTTTTAACGAGAACTTCACCGATGATCGGTAAAATGATCTTCCCATTACTATCAATAGTGTACCCCTCCAGGAACAAGCTACTGGGAGATGTGAAGGCTCCATTTTGCGGTGATGATAAATTAAATATAGCGTTCGTGGATTCTGTATCCGTAGAACCCTTCACTTTCACAGAAATAATATCAGCCGATTGTAATCGATAGATCGTTTTCTTTATCGGTATGACAGCTGGATTTGATTTGGTTGACTTTGATCCTTGTAAATAAACCATCTGACTGTTATAGTAACAGGACGTAAGCGAAATGGACAGTACCACTATTAGAGCAAACTTTATGAGTTTCATGTAGTCATGGGTTATAATTCTTATTATTGACCAGTAAAGTTCCGGTAGGATTGTTGAGGGATCAATGATGCCTATCACTGCTATCTGGCATCATATGATGCGAGCGCGAAAAAAAACAAACGCTCACTATTTATTTGGTAAAAGTGATGATCTACGTCATCGTTTTATGATACCATTGATCATGTCCTTGCCATTATTAATCCTTACATTTGATTATTACTTCGCAAGCAAAAGATCGTTTACCTTAGCATCGAAGTTTTTGTGGAACTCACTAGTATTCGTCATCCTATGGCAGTGCTCGTATTTATAGGTTGGTGATTTTTTTCAACAAATTACAGGTTACATTTTAGATCCTTAGTTCATGACAAATAATCCAAGCGAATCTGAAGGTGTCTTAATCTTAAATGATAAGGGTCAGATCATTCTCATCAACCCAAAAGCAAGCGAGCTCTTTAGTTATCAGGAAGAAGATTTAATCAACACCTCTATTGAAAAAATAGTAGAAGGTGGTACGTCATTGATTAAGCAACATGCCATACCCTCATCTAAAAAAGAACAATCTGCTGGCGTAAGAAATGAATTGAAAGGGATCAAAAAGACGAGTGAGGAATTTCCAGTTTATATAAGTGCCAGTCAATTTAAAGGAGGTAAGGAGCTTTTTACAGTAGTTTTTGTTTCGGAAACCAGTGATGAGCAAAAGAGAATAAATTCCGATGATACGGAGTTGACTCCGGTTATCTTCTTAATTCTGGACAAGTCGTTAAATATTTCCGTGGTCAATAACTACGGTTGCACTCTTTTAGGATCTGCCAGTGAGAAGCTTACAGGCCTTAACTGGTTCGAAAATTTCCTTCCCATGGATTATACCGAGCAGATTCAATCTATATTCAATAATGCTGTCGTTACAGGAGAAATCAAAAATTACGAAACTCCGGTCCTTACCGTTAAAGGTGAGCGCTACACCATTCAATGGACTACACGCGTAATTTATGATTCATCCGGAAATCCAGTGGCCACTTTAAGCACAGGGGTTGATTCAGGAAAAAAAACAGATCAGGAAATTGATCTTCATCATCAGGAACGAATAAAAAAATTGAATGAGAAGCTTGAGCTGCGGGTAAACCAACAAACTCATGACCTTTTAGATTCACTGAACAATGTAAAGAACGCAAATCAAGATTTACAGCTCCAAATAAAGAAACGACTTGAAATTGAAAAAAAACTATTAAAGATCCAACGCATTTATGATACCATGGTCCATCATTTCCCCGATGGTGTAATTGGAGTTATAAACCGCGACATGAAGTATATTCTGCTTGACGGAAAAGAAATTCATGAAATCGATTTGCCCGCGATTGGTTTATTCAAGCCGGGATCAGTTGAAATCAGGAATCCGGTCCTGGAAGAAGAAATACTAGCGAAGTTAATGAAAGTGTTTGATGGGCAAAGTGTCTCATTCGAAGTCGAAACCAACGATCGGGTTTATAACATCTCGGGCGAACCACTTCCCGATGATCAAAATAATATTAACGAAATACTCTGTGTTTTAAAAAACATCACTGAAAGAAAGCGAATGGAAGAAAGCTTACAGTATGCCTTTGCAAAAGAAAAGGAACTGGGTGAGTTAAAATCGAGGTTTGTCACAACCGCTTCGCATGAATTTAAAACACCCCTCGCCACCATTCTTTCTTCAGCTTTCATTATTGAAAACTACAAAGGAGAAGATTTTGAAAAAGAAAAGGTAGTTCACACAAATCGGATTAAACGGGCGGTGAATAATCTAACCGATATCTTAAATGAATTCTTGATGCTTGAAAAGCACGATAAACATCGGATTGAAGTGATCCATGCCGAAATTAATATTTCTGATTTTCTATCGAAGCTAATTCGGGAAATTGAGCCTGACAAAAAAAAAGGTCAAATAATTAGCTACACACATTTGGGTGATCAAAATACGAGTTATCTTGATCCACACCTGATGTGGACCATCTTAAATAATCTGATCTCTAATGCCGTTAAATATTCGAATGAAAATGGTAAGATCAAGATAACTTCAGAAATAAAAGAGCATGTTTTGACCATTATCGTTAAAGATCACGGAATGGGGATTCCGGAAGCAGAGCAAAAAAACATCTTCGGTCTGTTTTACAGAGCCAGCAATTCGTTGAATCACAATGGCGCGGGCCTTGGACTTCACATTGTTGAGAAAAATATAAAACTCCTGAATGGAACTATTGACTTTACAAGTAAACTAAATGACGGGGCTGAATTCACCATCGCAATACCTTGCGAAAATCGCAATGTTATGAATATAGATAAACTCATAGAATACATATTATGAACTCAAAAATCATGGTTATTGAAGACAATGTAGAAATGTGTGCCAACATTGCCTCCATTCTAAAATTAGCCAACTATGAAGTGATCACGGCAAATAGCGGAAGATTGGGAATTGAACTCATTCAACAAAATCAACCCGATCTTATTTTATGCGATATCATGATGCCCGACCTTGATGGATATGGTGTACTTCATATTCTCAGTAAGGATCCATCAACCGCTAACATTCCATTCATCTACCTTACTGCAAAAAGTGAGAAGAAAGATTTTAGGACCGGAATGAATTTAGGTGCTGATGACTACATCACAAAACCATTTGATGGACTTGAATTATTTAATGCTATTGAGTTACGGCTCAAGAAGAATGAGTTGATTAAAACAACATTCCAGAATAATGCAACGGATATCAATGATTTTTTTATAAAGACAAAACAGCTCCCTGGGTTTCATAAAATTTCACAGCATCGATTATCAAAGATCTATAAGAAAAAAACCTTTGTATTCATGGAAGGGGCTCAGCCGCTCTATCTCTACTTCATTAGCAAGGGCGAGATAAAGACGTATAAGTCCAACAACGAAGGGAAAGAACTCATAACCGGCCTGCATCATGAAGGTGAGTTTATCGGCTTTTTGCCACTCCTCGAAAACAAACCCAACAATGAGACAGCAATCGTATTAAAGGAGGCTGAAATCTTTCTGATCCCACAGCAGGACTTTCAGACTATGATTTATACCAATAAAGAAATAGCTAGAAAGTTCATTGCCATGCTTTCTAATAATTTATACAAAGCAGAAAATCTTCTTATTGAATTAGCCTATCATTCCGTAAGGCAACGAGTAGCTACTGCATTGATCAAACTTAATAAACAAAATGATATGGGAGCCATGATTTCTTCTCTGATCACAGTGGCAAGAAAAGATATTGCCAGTATGGTGGGCACATCTACAGAATCATTAAATCGCACACTGGCAGATTTTAAAGAAGAAGGTTTGATCGAAATATCTGATAAAGGACTACGATTACTAAATGAAGGGAGACTTGAGATGGTAAGAAATTGAAAGTTCTGAATTTAGTTTAGGGAATTAACCGGTTTATTAAAATCAATGATGATCTCATTGTTTC
>JANOUH010000319.1:0-20848 GCA_031416795.1 Cytophagales bacterium
CCTGATTGCAGCTGATTGCGTAAATCATTTACGCCCACTTTTACTGGAGCCACCGCCTTTCGGGAATATGGAGAAGAGAACAGTAACGGAGTCTTCTTTATTCCAACAGATTTAATCGTATCCATGCTGCTGGTGAATTTGAATAATGAAGCATCTAAGTTTCTTGTGATGGGGTGATCTGCATATTGATTGATCAGTGGAAAGAAGGGCCATTCCATTTGCATGATCTGAGGCTTCCCAGCATTACTCACAACAATCGGATATCGACCCGAAACACGATCTTGAATGAGATCCTGATTGATCCGGACTCCGTACTTAAATAATTGGTCATCCAGATTCAAATCATACGGAAATGCAAAGTAGTTATCAGATGAAGCACTATCCATCACCGCATCAAGTCGATCAAGCAGAAGTAATAATCGACCTCCTCTCATTAAGTATTGATCAAGATTGTATTTTTCAAGGTTAGAAAATGCTTGCGTTGGCTTGGCAAGAATAAGAGCATCATAGTCAGCTAGTTTTTCATTTGAACTCAATCCTACTTCATTTATATCATTTTGCTCATTCAGTGAGTTTTCAAAACTGGCAATAGAAAGTCCATTCAATTCTCCATGACCAGTAAGAAAACCAATTTTCTTTCTGTCAACATTCGTTAACTTATGAATAGCATTCGCCAGTTCATACTCCACACCTTCAATGGCTTGATTAAGCACTTCTTGAGATCCTTGCATTGCATTTCCTTTTAGAAGCATGACACCGGTCTCCATGCCACCGTAAGAAATAACTGCGCCCGGAAAAACCAATTTTTCTACACGCTTTCCGTCTTTATTTTCAATCACATTGCGTGGCGCTATCCCTTTTAAATTAAGTTCCGCGATAAACTCATTACGCGCTTTTTCGCCCATGGCCAGGTTAGGATCCGTAAACGTATACTGAATGTGATCGTCCGAATAAATTCTAAACTCCTCTAAGGTTTCACGAATTGACTTCTTGAATCTTTCAAACCCTGGATTGAGATCTCCCTCCAAATAGACCTCCACATATACAGCATCATCAAGGTGCTCAAGTAAATCTTTAGTCTGCTTTTTTATGGTATAACGCTTTTCTTCTGTCAGGTCAAGTCTTACAAAATACCACGATCCCAAAATATTCAGAATCACTACAAGTAATAGCACATTCGCTAAGATCAGCAGGTCACCAATTTTCTTACTATGTTTCCAGCTCACTCCTACCATTGCCTGCTGCTGATTACTGTTTTAGTGGCGAGCAAAATCAAGCCTGCCACGCTCACAAAATAAATTACACTCCGGCTATCAATAACACCGCGACTCAATGATTCATAGTGATAGAGAATTCCAAATTGCTTAATCACCAAAGCTGCATTTCCTCCCAGGGCAGATAAAGAATCGAAGCCCGTATAAAAGATAAACGATAGAAATGCAGCCAATATAAACGATACAATTTGATTGGTTGTCAGTGAGGATGCCAACAGCCCAATCGCACAAAATACAATGGAGAGAAACATCAAACCAACATACGATCCGGCAACTCCGGCTGAGTCGATGTTTCCGACTGGGTTCCCTAGTTTGTATATCGAGTAATAATAAATTAACGAAGGAATAAGTGCAAACATGACCAACGCGAAGGCTGCAAGGAATTTTCCTAATACAATATTCCAATCACTCAATGGTTTTGTGAGAAGCAATTCCATGGTGCCCATCTTTTTTTCTTCTGCAAAACTCTTCATGGTGATGGCAGGCACTAAAAAGATAAATACATAAGGTCCCAATGAAAAGAGTGTGTCCATATCTGCGAAGCCATACTCAAGCACAGAGGTGTCGGTGAACACCCACATCATTAAACCGATGCTGGTTAAAAATACACCGATTACCACATACGCTATCAGCGAATTTAAAAAGCTATTCAACTCCTTTTTAAATACCTCTATCATACATGTTGATGATTTACGGTAAGTTCTCTGAATATTTCTTCTAACGAACTCTCCTCTTGTCGCAATCCGCGAAGAGATAATGAATGATCGGCAGCAAAACGAAATACCTCGGCTCGCAAGTCTACCCCTTCCAGCGCTTCCAAACGAAATGAAGATGCGTTTATTCGATTAAGCTTTTTGAGGCCAGGAATCTGGTTCAGAACTTCTTCATTAACATCACCTGAAAACTCGACAATGATTGCCAGCGATTTCGTCTGACTTCGCATCAAATTATCAACGGTATTGTCCGCCACGATTTCACCAAGATTAATAACGATCACACGATCACACAGTGCCTGCACTTCTTGTAAAATGTGAGTCGAGAAAATCACCGTTTTATTCGCGCTGATATCCTTGATTAATTTTCTGATTTCCAAAATCTGGTTAGGGTCCAATCCAGAAGTGGGTTCATCCAGAATCAATACAGCCGGATCATGAATCAAAGCTTGCGCAATACCCACACGTTGACGATATCCCTTTGATAGTTCCTCAATCTTTTTGTTTTGCTCGCGTGTAAGTCCGCACAATTCAATAATTTCAGCACTCCTGCTCTTTAATCTTTGAGATGGGATTCCATAAACCCTTCCAACAAAATGCATGTATTCATGCACATACATATCCAGATACAGTGGATTATGTTCCGGGAGATAACCAGTCACTTTTCGTACCCTCAACGAATGATGCAATACATCCAAACCATCAACCACCACGGTGCCTGAACTGGGTGGTAAGTAACCCGTTGCTATTTTCATCGTAGTCGATTTTCCGGCACCATTAGGCCCTAAGAATCCTACGATTTCGCCTTTGTTGATTTCAAAGGAAATATCATTTACAGCTTTTTGCTGCCCGTAATACTTGGTAAGATGTAAGACTTGTAATGACATTTTTCTAGCGGCTGCAAAAGTAAATTTAAAAGTTGACAGTGCATATATCTTTGATTTAACAAATAATTGAGAAAATAGGCAGTTTACCTAAACTATCTTTGGCTCATTAATTGCCATTGCAGGGAAGTCTGAATTTTAGAAATTTGCATCACATTAAACCTTAACGAAGCATGCGTCTGTCAATTGTTTTACTATTCTGGATCATTGCTTTTAGCGCTCAGGCGCAATCCGGATATAAGATTGATTTTAAAATAAAGGAATGGAAAGATACTACGATCTATCTTGGACATAATTATGGTGAGCAGACCTTAATTAAGGATACCACAAGATCAAACGCTGACGGGGTATTTTTCTTTGATAACAAAAATTCACTTCCACAAGGCGTTTATTATCTAGTACTAAAAACGAAAACCGGTTTCACTAAGATTTTTGATTTTATCATTGGCAAAGATCAATTTTTTTCGATGGAAACTTCTACTACCGATTATGTTAAGAATATGATGGTAAAAGGAGATGATGACAATCGTCTTTTCTTCGAGTATTTACTCTTCAATATGGAGAGAAGTGTAGAGGCTGAACCATTCATTAAAATTTTGCGTGACAGCACCCTCACGGAAGATCAGAAAAAACCAGCCCGTGAATCATTTTCTAAAGTGAATGATAAGGTTTCCTCCTATCAGAAGGAATTGATCGCTAAAAATCCTCAGTTCCTGACATCACGCCTGCTCAAGGCCAATCAACCCATTGATATACCAGCCCCGCCTAAAAAAGCAGATGGCACCATTGATTCAACTTTTCAACTTCGCTATTACCGCGAACACTTCTTCGACAACTTTGATCTTGCCGATGATGCGCTGTTGCGTATGCCTCGTCCTGTTTATCAGGAAAAAATTAAGGAATATCTGACTAAGCTTTATGCGCCAATTGCGGATACCATTATCGTAGCCATTGATAAAATGGTTGCAAAAGCAAAGAGGAATCCGGAAACATACAAATACCTGGTCTGGAACTGCGTCTTCACGTATCAAAACCCGGAGATCATGGGGCTAGATGCTGTCTATGTTTCGCTCTATGATAAATACTTTGCTTCCGGTGAAATGAATTATTGGATCACTGATCAGGTTAAGAAAAATCTGAAAGACTATGCCGAAAAACTAAGAGGTAGTCTGGTTGGGAAAACGGGAGCCAATCTGATCATGCAAGACCAGAATTTAAAGTCCCGGTCGATGTACGATATTAAGAATAAGTACACCATACTTTTCATCTTTGATCCGGATTGTAGCCATTGCAAGGAAGAGACACCCAAACTGGTAGATTTCTACACTAAAAATAAAACCAAATTTGACGTAGAAGTCTTTGCGGTATCATCCGATACGTCCATGGTGAAAATGAAGAATTTCATGAAAGAGTTTAAAACCCCTTGGATCACGGTCAACGGTCCACGAACCTATTTGCCCAAGCATTATTCAGAATTTTATCATGCCGAAACAACACCCGCTTTGTATATTCTCGACAGCAAACACAAAATCATAGCGAAGAAATTGCCTGTTAAACAACTGGAGGATTTCTTTATCAAGCATGAAAAATTTCTGAATACCTCTCAGCCAAAGAAACCTTCGGGGACTTGAGTGATCATTAAAACGGTTATTTGACAGGTTTTTTAAGTATGTGAGAAAATAAATTGCCTTTCGTGCAACTATTTATCCATTAGCAAGTATCTAATAGGGTAAATAAAGAAGACTATGGCACTATTAGAGGCGATTTTTGGAAAGAAGAAGAAAGAATTCAAAGCTTCCTGCAACATTACGAAAGAACCCCTCGAAAAGGGTTTTGGATATTTACTCACAACAGCTCAGATCATAACTTCCAAAAAATACTGGGACATGGTGATGACAGAACCCGAAACCATGTCCTATACCATGTCACATTTTAATAATCAGAGCAGTGGCACACAGATGCGTGCGATGATATTCGAAAAATATGCGACCATCTCAAAGCCCTGGATCGTTTCTGATTCGGTGATTAATTATTTCGAGGTGGACAAAAATGAAGCAAGGGCAAATGCCAAAAAATGGTGGGAAACAGAAGGTACTTTCATTCCTGCTAATGTAGGGCCTGCCAATCAAACCCTGAATGAAACTGCCTTCTCTCATTCAAAAGATTATGCGATTTTGGAAGCTGGAGGTAAAAAAGTGAAAGGCTAATTTTTGCGATCTATCGTAAATCGAACTAAATCGGCAAGCGAAGTTTTGTAGTTTGAATCTGGTATTTCATCAAGTATCGAAATTGCTTTTTGATAATATTGTTGCATTACTTCTTTGGCATATTCAATGCCACCTGATTTTTTTACGAATTCTATTACTTCCTTTACCTTAGCAGAATCCTCACTTTTATTTCTAATAATATTTATGATTCTTCTCTTCTCCAACCAGGAGGATTTTGAAAGGGCGTGAATTAAAGGAAGTGTCATCTTTTTCTCCTTAATATCGATGCCCAATGGTTTACCAATCTCCTCATCACCATAATCAAACAAGTCATCCTTAATTTGAAAGGCCATCCCCACATGTTGACCAAACTCTTTCATCTTAGTAACAATTTCTACTGGTGCCCCGGATGAACTTGCACCAACAGCACAACAGGAAGCAATTAAAGAAGCGGTCTTCTGACGAATTATTTCATAATAAATTTCTTCCTTGATATCCAATTGTCTGGCTTTCTCCATTTGTAACAACTCACCCTCACTCATCTCCTTAACTGCTTCAGTACAAATAGAAAGCAGTTCATAATCCCTGTGCTCCATCGCAAGAAACAATCCTCTGGTAAGAAGAAAATCTCCCACCAAAACAGCAATTTTGTTCTTCCAAAGAGCATTGACAGAAAAAAAACCTCTTCGATAATTCGAATTATCAACTACGTCATCGTGCACGAGGCTAGCCGTGTGAACGAGTTCAATCAAAGATGCGCCACGATATGTTGACTCGTTGATTATTCCACATGCACCTGCACTTAAAAAAACGAACATGGGGCGGATTTGCTTCCCCTTTCGCTTTACGATATAGGTCATGATCTTATCAAGCAACAACACACGGGTTTTCATGGAAGACCTGAATTTCTGTTCGAAATCCTCCATCTCCCTTGCTACCGGAGCTTTGATGATATCTAATTGCCTGGACATGAACTGCAATAATAAGCAATGATGGCAATTAGTAAGAAGAAGTTTGGCCATTACAACTAAGTTTTTCAAAAAATCTTAGCTGCCGACCATCAACTCCTTGAGTTATTAGTATTTTCGGGGATATGAATGCCTCAGATAAATATTGGGAACAGATCATTTTTGCATTGGTTGTTTTGATTGTTTCTTTCGTAGTATCACGCATTCTGCGATACATCATAGGAAGGTTCATTCGGGGCGCAGCTAAGAAACTCAATGTCGACCCAACACGCTATAATTTTTTTAAAAATGCTGTCGACTTCATCATTTTTCTAATCGCCTTCATCATAATCTTCCGGTCTATTCCGGCATTCAAAACCGTGGGAACCACCCTGCTTACAGGAGCGGGAGTGCTGGCGGCCATTGTTGGTTTTGCTTCACAATCAGCATTTTCCAATATTATAAGTGGATTTTTTCTGGTGATTTTTAAACCCTTCAGCGTTGGTGATCGCGTAAGAATAGGGCAGCTCTATGCTGGAGATATCGAGGATATTACATTGCGTCATACGATCATTAAAGATTTTGAAAACAGACGCGTTGTAATACCCAATAGCATAATCAGCACTGAAACTATCATCAACTCTACGTTAACAGATGAAAAAACCTGCATGTTTATAGAGATTCCCGTTTCATTTTCTGCTAACATTAATAAAGCAATATCCATCATACAAGAAGAAGCCACTCGTCATCCATTTTGCATTGACAACAGAACAACAGAAGAATTGACAAAAGGTGATCATTCAGTCATGGTTAGGGTTCTTTCTTTTGGAGACTTTGGTATTCTGCTAAGAGCCTATGCCTGGGCAACTTCGCCAAACAACGGATTTGATCTGAAATGTGACTTGAATAAATCAATCCAGGAAAGATTTGAAAAAGAGGGCGTTGAATTTGGTTATCCAGTACGAGTTTTGATTAAAAAATAGAATATTAAAAATGAAATCCCTTAAAGGAAGTCGCAAAGCTGCGCTGCACAAAGTAACAGAACGTCTTACCGGTGAATTCAGGGCAAACCAGGAACCCAAGGTTGGCGAAAAGATCATCGTAGAATTAATTTCATTCAATGAGGAATCGGTTTTGATGGAAGATAATAAGCCCGTGGCTGACTTATTGTCGATGTGCGACCTTAATCGAAAAAATTGGATTAATGTTGATGGTCTCTCTGATCGTAATCTGATAGAACAGATTGCTAAGAAATTTGATCTGCATTATCTACTCATCGAAGACATCTTGAATGTAGACCATCAACCCAAAACAGATGAGCTTGATGATCATTTGTTTTTAACCATGAAGATGTTTTATCGCTTTGATGACGAAAAAATAGAATATGAACACATCAGTTTTGTGTTAGGTAAAAATTATCTCCTATCCTTTCAGGAAAAAGAGGGTGATATTTTTTCAGGAATCCGAACACGCATCAAGCAAGACAATGGTATTATCCGGAAGCGCGGCATCGACTATTTGTTATACCGATTAGTGGATACCATCGTGGATAGTTACTATTCAGTGTTAGAGAAAATTGGAGAGCAGGTTGAATCTATTGAAGAGAATATTTCAAAAAATCCAACCGTAAAAGATTTTCAGCAAATTCAAAAAATCCGAAAAGAGTTCATCTATCTGCGAAGGGTAGTATATCCATTGCGTGAAGCGATCAATAAAATCGTAAAAAATGAAAATGGATTTATTGATGAGAATAATGAAAAGTATTTTGCCGATGTATATGATCATGTGATTCATCTCATCGATTCGCTGGACACCTATAAGGACCTCACCTCAACGATGATGGATTTATACATGAACACCATTAACTATAAAATGAATGAGGTCATGAAATTGCTGACTATCATTACCACGATATTTATTCCACTTTCATTTATTGCCGGTATATACGGAATGAATTTTCAACACATGCCCGAACTGGCATGGGAAAACGGCTACTTTGGGGTGCTTGCGATTATGGGCACGATCTTCATACTCATGATCGTCTACTTCCGATATAAAAAGTGGTTCTAGCTTTTACTTTCCCTGAATCAAACGAACTTCTACCATTTCAGGGAGTGTCTGAATTATTTTTAGAATTTTTATCTTATAGTTGAATAATTCAAACTCCTCCCCTTCTTTTAAAGCGGGGTGCTCATAAGTGAGTAAGCCAGCGAGGGTTTCATATTCTTCTGCTTCCGGAAAAGGCACTTCCAAAAGTTTATTTATGTCGTGCAACGAAGATTGCGCGGCAATTTGAAATGCATGTTTCTCAAGAGGCACAACGATCTGTTGCTCCTGATCATGTTCATCCTGAATATCACCCACCAGTTCTTCCAAGATATCCTCCAATGTTACCAGACCGATTATTCCTCCAAACTCACTGACCACAAAAGCCATCTGGGTCTTTCTGCGCTGAAACTCACGAAGCAATAAGTCAATGGGTTTGGTCTCCGGTATGAAGTGAACTGGGCGCATAATATCACGCAATGATCTTCCCGTGTTAGTAATATGAGATGCCACAATATCCTTGGAGTGTACTACACCTACAATCTCATCCTTCGAATTTTCGTAAATAGGATAGCGTGAATACCCCTCCCTCAAAACAATGTTCACCGCCTCCTCAATAGTGGTTTCTGCCTTGATCATATTCATCTTCATACGCGGAATCATCACTTGCCGCGCCACACGATTATCAAAATCAAAAACATTCTGAATTAATTCCCGCTCTGAAGTTTCAATAGCACCGCCTTCTTCACTTTCAGCAATAATGAGTTTGAGTTCTTCCTCAGAATGTATATCGGTTTCACTCATTGGCTTGATGCCAAATATTTTGAGAATCAGATTTGCAAGGCCATTTAACAACCAGATAAAAGGTCGGAAAACAAAATAAAATATGCGCAAGGGAATCGACACGCGCAATGTGGTAGATGCAGGATAACGAATGGCTATCGATTTAGGTGCTAACTCTCCAAAAACAATATGCAGTACCGTGAGCATCGCAAATGCAATAGGAATTGCAACACTGTGCGCAGCCGTTTCGCTCATTTCAATTCCAAATGAGTTCATCAGATTAAGAACGATTTGTGACATCACACCTTCTCCAATCCAACCTAAACCTAAGCTGGCCAGGGTAATACCCAGTTGAGTAGCTGCCAGAAACCCATCCAGATTATTGACGATTTTTTTTGCTGCCTCTTTTGCGAGATTGCCTTTCTCCAAAGCAATTTGAGAAGATCTGACTTTTACGATGGCAAATTCAGCTGCAACAAAGAATCCGTTCAAAAAGACGAGAAAGAGAGTTATAAATAAATCAAAGGTCATATTCGGGTAAACCGCAAATTTAAAAAGAATTAGGGGTTAAAATGTCTTATTTTTTTTCATGTACCTTTTGAGCCGTTAAAGAAAAGATTCTATCTTTCAGAAACCCAAAACTACCCCCTATGCTCTCATATTTCTTTGAAGGCCTCACATTTCAGTTTTTAGACCTATTAATCGGCTTTGCGATTCTTATCAAAGGCGCTGATTATCTGGTTAACGGTTCTTCGTCAATTGCCAAAAAGAATGGGATTTCTAACCTTGCTATTGGCCTTACGGTGGTCGCCTTCGGTACTTCTATGCCTGAGTTAATAGTCAGTTTATTGTCTGCCCTTGACGGTAAAAATGATGCTTCCTTCGGAAATGTAATAGGCAGCAACAATTTTAACCTACTGTTCATTCTCGGTATTGCGGGCTTAATATACCCGCTCGTTGTTCAGCGCAATACTGTAAAATACGAGGTTCCTCTTTCATTGCTCGCTGCGGGTATTCTATTTTTGTTAGTCAATGATCGCTTTTTATGGGGTGGAGAAAGTAATATACTGAGTCGTTTTGACAGCGTAATTCTGTTATTGTTTTTTGTTGCCTTCCTGCTTTACATCTATCGCACGATGAAAAACACAAATGACTTTGACCAAGGCGAACAAATCAAAATCTACGGAACAGGTATGGCCATCGGGATGATTGCACTAGGCCTGGTAATGTTAATTGGCGGAGGCACCACGGTTGTAAATAGTGCGACCACCATTGCGAAGTCTTATGGCCTGAGTGAGAAACTGATTGGCCTAACCATTTTAGCTGCCGGAACATCTCTCCCCGAACTGGCAACATCTTGTGTGGCTGCCTATCGAAGGAACACCGATATTGCTATTGGCAACGTTGTGGGCTCCAATATTTTCAACATCTTCTTTATTCTTGGAATTACTGGCTTCATTAACCCAATGCCATACAATACTGCCATGAATTTTGATATTTACATCTTGGGAGCATCTACCATTGTGCTCATGATCTTTATGTTTACACTCAATGCTCGTAAACTTGATCGCTGGGAGGCATTCCTCATGTTAATAAGTTATTTCGCCTACACCATTTTTCTGGTTGGAATGGAGTGATTTAGAAGGCAAAAGTTTTTGGCCTCCCATGAAAAATTATTTAGTCTTTAACAGAACCTGTGCGGTGGCTGTTTTCATTACAATTTTCGTGGGGTCATCCGTTCCAGGTAAGAGTATTCCAGCTGCTTTTTCTCTCACACCCGATAAACTCATCCATTGCTTAGAGTATGCAGTATTGGGATTCTTTTTATTCCGATGGCTACGATTGGAATACATCAGCCACACAATATTCAAAATTAGTTTAGTGACCTTACTATTAGGATCATTGATTGGTGTACTTGATGAAAATTATCAACGCTTAACTCCTGGAAGGTCACCCGATTTCTGGGATTGGGTGTTGGATTCAGTAGGTGTTCTTTTAGCTGTCCTATTGATGAATTACCTGGCCAACAGAAAGTCTCAAAGAGCGACATAAAAAAAGGCTCCGATGTGGAGCCTTTTGTTTGAAGGAAAACTAAGATTAAATCTTCTTTTCCAATTCCGTGATTTTCGCTTCAGCTTCCTGCTTGCCAAGTGAAAGTGCTTTCTTATATAATTCAATCGCCTCTTTCAATGTTTCTTTTTTCTTCTTAGGAGCCAATTTAGTGCGGTTTGCCGCTTCTTCCACAGCCTGTGCTCGTGCAAAGTATGAATCTGCCTCGCTCACTTTGCTCGCAATCATAAGCTCTTGAATTTTTGCTTCAATCAAAGCCAATTCTTGTTGTTTGATGATGATCTGAGCCTCTTTATCGTTCAATTCAGCTTCCTGTAATCCTACCGTAGTAATAAGATTTTGATTTTCATTGCGAAGTTGATCTACATGTTCATTTAGTGCTGCAATCTCTTTATTGCGAGTTTCCAGATCAGCCTTCAACTTCTTGATCGTTGATGCCAGCGCACCGTTATTACTCTTTGATTTCTTTAACGAACTTTCGAGATCCTCAATTTTTGTTTGAGTGTCCTTCACATAATTATTAATGTCCTTCATGCGTGCTGTGTAATTCTCATAGGTAGTGCCCTCTACCATGTTTACACGAAGCACTTGACGGTTAGCATCAATAGAATCCATCAGAACGCTTACTTCCTGTAACGTAGTAGCGAACTGTTGACTGGTTTGTAATTCTACCTTTAATGAATCTACTTGAGATTTAAGTTTTTCAGCTTCACCACCACAACTCATCAGGGCGGCACCAATAGTTACTATGAAAAGAATGTTTTTTACCATACAGATGTTAGTTTAAGTACATAAAATTACATGATTAAATGTTTACCCGGTTCAAGAACAAAATATTTTTTCAAACACAGGGAAATGTTTCGACAAGACGTAACTTGCGCAGAATTTAAAGTAAGAATTCTCTTTAAATGCCCAAATTAATTACCACGCGCACGCGTATCGCAGACTTGGGCAAACCCCGCATCATTGTTATTGGTGGTGGATTTGGTGGTTTGGAAGTCATTAAAAGCCTCGAAGGCCTTCATGCCCAGGTCGTACTTTTTGATAAGTGCAATCATCACACGTTTCAACCTTTATTGTATCAGGTTGCCACTTCAGGGTTAGAAACCAACTCCATTGTTGCTCCGTTTCGTAAGCTCTTTGGAAATCAATCTGATTTCTATTTCCGGCTAGGAGAAGTAAAGAATATAAAACCGGAAGAAAATTATATCGAAACATCAATTGGTGGGGTTAAGTACGATTACCTGGTAATCGCCAGTGGAGCTACTACTAACTTTTATGGAATGACGGAAGTAGAAAAGCATTCTTCCTCCATGAAAACCATTGTCGATGCCACTAAACTCCGTAACAAAATAATCCGACAGCTTGAGTATGCGCTCTTGACAGGTGATGAGGAGGTGATGAATAGTCTTATGGACTTCGTTATTGTAGGTGGTGGTCCGACCGGAGTTGAACTTGCAGGTGCCCTTACTGAGTTAAAGAAAAATGTATTTCCAAAAGATTATAAGGAACTCGATATGCGCCAAATGGATATTCATTTGGTCGAAGCCTCACCACGCTTGCTCAATGGAATGTCACAGCAGGCTGGGAAAAAAGCACTGGAGTTCTTACTTGAGATGGGCGTGAAAGTGCACCTTGACACGGCTGTTAAATCTTATGACGGTTACGAAGTAGTATTAAGCAGCGGTGAGAAACTAATTTCACGTTCACTCATTTGGGCTGCGGGTGTAAAAGGCAACCCTGTTACTGGATTGAATTCTGAAATTATAACAAAGGGAAACCGTATTCAGGTTGATCCATTCAATCGGGTAAAAGGTTATGAAAACATTTTTGCCATTGGAGATGTAGCCGCGATGGAAGGTGATGAAAGATTCCCCAAAGGCCATCCCCAAATGGCACCACCCGCACAACAACAGGGTCGCTTGGTGGCCAAAAATATAAAACAACTTATTAATAAAAAACCGCTTACCCCTTTTCGCTATTTTGATAAAGGATCAATGGCAACAATTGGTCGTCACAAAGCTGTGGTTGATATGAAAGGTATTCGCTTTCAAGGATTCTTTGCGTGGTATGTGTGGATGTTTGTTCACTTAATGTCTATTGTTGGGTTTAAAAATAAGGTATTTACTTTTTTTAGTTGGATGTGGAATTATTTCTCCTACGATCGAAGTAACCGCTTGATCATTGGTCGCAATGAAGAAAAAATAATGCAGGAAGAAGTTAAAAATTAACACTCCTTAAATAATATGGATTCTAAAGATTCGCGACTTCATAAATTGTCAGCAGCCGGGGTGTTGGTTGCCATGGGTATTATTTATGGAGATATCGGTACGTCACCGATATACACATTGCGGTTCATTGTTGGTGATCATCCCATTACAGAAGATTTAATTCTGGGCGGTCTATCCTGTGTTTTCTGGACACTTACTCTGATCACCACCATAAAATATGTTTACCTCGCACTCAGTGCCGATAACAAAGGTGAAGGTGGAATTTTTGCCTTGTATGCATTAGTAAGAAGATACAAAGCAGGATGGGTAATTTTTCCTGCCATTATTGGTTGCTGCACATTGATCGCTGATGGATTTATTACACCCGCCATTAGCGTTACCTCAGCGGTGGAAGGTATGCGGTCGTTAAATCCTGACATTACCCAACAAACCATTATTTCAATTGTCATTGCCATTCTACTTGCCCTATTTGTCTTTCAACAATTTGGTAGCAGTGTTGTCGGAAAAACATTCGGGCCTGTTATGCTTGTTTGGTTTGTGTTCATCGGTACGATCGGGGCTATTCATCTTGCAGGAAATCTTTCCATACTGAAGGCGATTAACCCTATGTATGCCGCCAATCTTTTATATGAATATCCAGGTGGCTTTTGGATTTTAGGTGCTGTCTTTCTCTGCACAACAGGGGCAGAAGCATTATATTCTGATTTAGGTCACTGCGGAAAATCGAACATTCGCATGGGATGGGGTTTTGTAAAAGTTTGTTTACTGCTGAGCTATTTCGGGCAAGGTGCCTGGTTGCTCGAGCATGAGGGTGAAACACTGGAAGGACTGGGTGGGGTAATTCCTTTTTTCGAAATCATACCCAAGCCATTACTCATATTTGGAGTGGTCATCGCCACCATGGCTACCATCATTGCCAGTCAGGCGTTGATCTCAGGAACATTCACCTTGGTGAACGAGGCGATGAAACTAAAGTTATGGCCCAGCACACGAGTGCGTTACCCCAGCCAGATGAAGGGACAAATTTATTTGCCCGCCATCAACTGGATTCTTCTGTTTGGAAGTATTCTAGTGGTTCTTTTTTTCAAGGAATCTGATGCCATGCAGGCAGCTTACGGTTTGGCCATAACGTTTAATATGTTGATGACTACCTCGCTGTTGGTATATTATTTTACAACCTCAAAGAAATCGCGCATTCGTTCAAGCTTACTGGCATTGATCTTCTTCTCCACCGAAGGTGCTTTTCTCGTCTCTAACCTGAGCAAGTTCAGTCATGGAGGATGGTTCACTTTCGTAATTGCAGGAATCTTTTTCTTTATGATGTACATTCTGTATAAAGCTCGTACTCTGCGCGATCGTCATACAGAATTTGTAGATCTTAAACATTACGAGCAACTCATTACCGATCTGCAAGCAGACAAGTCGGTACCCAAAGAAGCTACGAACCTCGTATACATGGCCGTAGCTAATAGTAAGCGTTACATTGATTCAAACATAATTTATTCGATTTTTAAAAAACGACCTAAGCGTGCCGATGTATATTGGTTTGTTCACGTTGATACGGTAGATAGTCCTTATAGTTCCAAGTACTCCGTGGATACCATTATCCCACGAAAGTGTTTCTTTATTCGTATCAAACTTGGATTTAAAGCCGACCATCGTGTCAATCTTCTACTCAATAAAATCCTGCACGATATGGCCGAAAGTGCCGAGATCGATTTGATTAGTCATTATGATTCTCTTCAAAAGCACAGCATGCCTTCCGACTTTAAGTTTATCATTCTACATTCACTTGCTTCTGTTGACAGCGAGATTTCCAACTTCGATAACTTAATTATTCAGGGCTATCGCTTCATTAAGAAACATAGTCTGTCTACTGAAGAAATGTATGGTCTTGAATTGGCAAACGTAGAAGTGGAAAGTGTTCCTATTATGGTGGGGCCTCCTGCCAAGGTTCGCATAAAGCGAGAGAAAGAGGATAATGAGCGAGAAAAGGAATTGCGCTATCACGGTGACTGATCGAATCCGGACGCTTACGTCCATAAATGATCGTGCACTTAGTACAATATCATTGAATCCATACTAAAAAGAAAGATTATTGCTTGGCACTGATTTGGGATAGGACGTTCCAAATCATCACCCCTATGCTCAGAAACTATTTCAAAATCGCCATACGCAGTCTTCTCAAAAACTCGGTGTATTCATTCATCAATATCACAGGACTCTGCATAGGAATTGCCTGTTCGGTGTTAATTCTATTGTGGGTCTCAGACGAATATTCGTACGATCGATTTCATACGAACTACCATTCCATCTATAAATTATATCAAAGCCAGCAATGGGCTCAAGGCATTGGAACAGGAAACTCCATGCCCTTTCCATTGAAGGAAACGATTAAAGAAAAATCAAGCCAGATCAAGCATGTGGTCATGACCAATTGGGGCGAAGGCAACATGCTTCAGGTTGGAGAAAAGCGTCTCAATAAACTTGGATTGAGTGCCAGCGAAGACTTCTTTAAGATGTTCAGCTTTGAAATGATAAAGGGAGATCCGAATACCGCGTTGGCTGATCCATCATCCATTGTCATTACCGAATCAACGGCAAAAGCTTTTTTCGATGATGAGGATCCTATCAATCAATTGATCAAAGTTGACCACGGGCAAGAACTGAAAGTAACTGGCGTAATCAAAGATGTTCCCAAACAGTCTTTCTTCAATTTTGAATATGTATTACCCTTTGCGTACTATGAAGCTACTCAAAGTTGGGTGCGTTATTCAAAGGATAACTGGAATAACAACTCCTTTCAAATGTATGTACAACTTCAGTCTGAAGCTACTGAGGCTGAAGTAAACAACAGCATTCAAAACATGATTAAAGACAATAATCCAAAAGCGCCCACCGCTAAATTATTCCTTCATCCCATGAGCAAGTGGAGGCTCTACTCCAATTTCGAAAATGGTGTTAATTCCGGTGGCATGATTGAATACGTTCGATTATTTATTGCCATTGCTATCTTCGTTTTAGTAATTGCCTGCATCAACTTTATGAATCTGGCTACCGCACGCAGTGAAAGCAGAGCCCGTGAAGTCGGTATTCGCAAAAGCGTAGGTTCAAGAAGAAAAGAATTGATCTTCCAATTCCTGGGTGAGTCCATCCTGATCACATTCATTTCATCCGTGTTGGCCATTGTATTGGTTGAGCTCCTCATGCCCGCATACAATCTCATGGTGAACAAAACTATTTCTATTGATTACTCCAATCCTTGGCTTTGGTCGATTGCGATGGGATGGGTGCTGATGATTGGAATTTTTGCAGGTAGTTATCCTGCTTTTTATCTTTCATCCTTTCAGCCCGTAAAAGTTCTGAAAGGAAAAGTAAATGTTGGCAAAGGCGCTACCACACCGCGCAAAGTGTTGGTGACCCTTCAGTTTGGCTTCTCCATCTTTCTGATCATTGGCACGATTGTGATTTATCAGCAAATCATGCACGTGAAAAATCGCGACATGGGTTATGACCGGGAGAACCTGATGCAAATCTGGACGAATGGAGAACTGGAAACCAACTTCCAAACGATAAGGGAAGAACTGGTAAGAACAGGAGTTGTTAAAGCGGTGTGTAAAAGTAACAGCCCTATTACGTCCATCTTCTCCAACAATGAAGTGCAATGGGAAGGGATGCCGACAGACCAACGCGTATCGTTCGCCACCATCGCTACCGAATATGATTACACCGAAACGATGGGCATAAAAATGCTCGAAGGGCGCGACTTCTCAAGAGATTTCAAAAACGATTCGATGGCGGTAATTGTAAATCAGGCAGCCGTGGATCTGATGGCTATGAAAAATCCCATCGGTCAAAAAATAAAATACAATGATCAGGATCTTGAAATTATTGGTGTCATGCCCAACGTAGTGATGGACTCACCATATCAACCCGTTGAAGCGATGACATTAATTTTTGATCGTGACTGGAGCAGCACCATAACCATTCGATTAAATAAAACTGAAAAGCTGGGAGAGTCCATTGATATCGTTGAAGGTGTGTTCAAAAAACTAAATCCAACCTATCCGTTTGAGTTTCGTTTTGCCGATACTGACTTTGAGAAAAAGTTTTCAACCATTAATCTGATTAGCAGACTCGCTACCATCTTTGCTTCCATCGCGATTATCATTACCTGTCTTGGTCTCTTTGGTCTTGCCGCATTCACGGCAGAGCAGCGCACCAAAGAAGTCGGTATACGCAAAGTAATGGGGGCATCTGTTTCTAGCTTGGTGATGTTGATCTCTAAAGATTTTTCAAGACTTGTGATCTTAGGGTTTCTCATTTCAGGTCCTCTGGCCTGGTGGTTTTTAAATAATTTTCTGGAGCGCTATCCGTATCGCATTTCTATCATGTGGTGGATATTGCCGCTAGCTGGAGCAACTGCTTTGTTGTTGGCGTTGATCATCGTAAGTACACAAGCGTTGCGTGCAGCAAGGGCGAACCCTTCGCAATCACTTCGCAGTGAATAAACTGGTCTTTTACGTTTTTTAAAATTATTCCATTATTCCATGATCATTAAAAACATTCAACTTGCTTTTCGTCACTTGAGTAGACAAAAATTAACTACGAGCCTGCATATCATTGGGCTTTCCATTGGGATGAGCGTGTGCTTACTGATTGCATTGTTTATCCGTTATGAGTTAAGCTTTGATGCTTACCATGACAAAGCAGACCGGACATATCGTGTTATATCGAAGTGGGTCTATGGCGAAAAACTGGACTACCACTTCTCAACCCCTTTTCCATTAGCGAATGCGATTCGAAATGAAGTGAGTGGACTTGAGAACGTAAGTTTCGCCCATCCCGTGTATACAAAAGTGGTAGAAATTAACCCACAGAAGCGCTTTCTGGAAAATCGCATTTTAGCTGTAGAACCAGAGTTTCTGGAAATATTTAATCTGGAAGTGATCGAAGGTGATTTATACAAAACGTTACGTCAACCCTATCAAGCTGTGCTTACCGAAGCAACAGCCAAAAAGTTTTTTGGCAAGGAAGATCCCATTGGAAAAACATTCAAGTTCAAGGTTGATAAGGAGTTTGAATTTACGGTCGGTGCAATCGTCAAGGACTTGCCATCGAATACTCATTTGCCAGCTTCAATCTTTGTATCCTATTCGTATTCAGAAAATTTTTTAAAAGCAAATCTAGATGGTTGGACGTATGTTTCAGGGACAGAAACCCTTATCGTGGTTCCTGAGTACTTTGATCCTATTAATATTAAAGCACAACTTACCGCCATCGCTGACAAATACATTAACAAAGATATGCAGGAGCCCAACTTGCGAAGCGATTTAGAATTACAACCGCTTAACGATGTTCACTTCAATGAATCCTATGGTGGCGGTGGCGGATGGGTGCAATCCATTTCGGCAAGCTGGTTATGGTTTTTTGCTGCTATTGGATTTTCCGTGTTAACATTGGCATGCATCAACTTCATAAATCTGTCCACGGCTCAGGCCTTAACACGGGCAAAAGAAGTTGGAGTGCGGAAATCCATTGGGGCTGGTAAGTTTAACCTGATCTTTCAATTTTTATCAGAGGCATGGATACTCACTTTTATTTCAGGGATCATCGCTATTGCCGTGGCTCAATTATTTCTACCGGCTGTCAATACGCTGCTGGACAAAAATATTTCATTTGACTTAATGCAATCGCCTCAATTGCTCTCAATACTTATTCTGAGTGTTACTGTTATCGGGTTATTGGCCGGTATTTATCCTGCATGGGTAATTGCTAAGTTTAATCCCACTACTACCATGAAAATTGGAAGTCTGGCTGGTGGTGACCATGGTTCAAGTTGGTTGCGAAAAGGATTGGTCGTGGTTCAGTTTACCATTTCCGTTGGCTTGTTGATGGTCTTACTTCTGATTTCACGCCAGGTTGATTTCCTACGGAGTAAAAATCTCGGCTTCAATAAGGACAATATCATTAATGTAGAAGTAAAGTCAGGCCCCAGTAAGGAACTTATCTTTAAGAATGAACTCAATAAGATTGCTCAACTAAAAGACGTGTCATTTGCTACGGCCACGCCAAGCAGTCAAGGTCATTGGGGAACCATCATGAATCGCAAAAATCGTGAAGATCCTACGCGCAAAGATGTAACACTCATTTTCAGTGATGATCGTTTCTGTAAGATGTACGATCTAAAACTTTTGGCCGGTCGTTTTCCAGAGGCTTCTGATACAAGTTCGATATCACGCACACTGCCGGAAGAAAAACAAATGATGAAAGCCGTGGTCAATGAAAAGTTGATTCATGAGTTAGAGTTTACTTCGAATGAGGCTGCCATTGGTGAACATATCTGGATCGGTTGGAATAGCGGTCATGTTGAAATCGTTGGAGTGGTTGCTGATTTCAATACGGGATCTTTACACGAAGCAATCAAACCCGCGCTAATCACATCTAATCCCGGAGATTATGAGCAGGCTGGAATAAAAATAGAGGCAGGCAGCAATGTGCCTGAAGCCATCGCTGCTATTGAAACAGCTTGGAAAACTGCCTACCCAGAAGGAATTTTTACCTACAAATTTCTGGACGAACAGATTGATGCCTTTTATAAGGCAGAAGAAAGACTATTCCGACTCTTCGAAATTTTCTCAGGCCTTGCCATGTTCATCTCCTGTCTTGGGCTTTGGGGGCTCGCCACGTTTGCTACTCAATCAAGAACCAAAGAAATCGGTATACGCAAAGTGCTGGGCGCCTCCATCAATAATATTATAGCACTAATAACCAGAGACTTTGTTGTGCTGGTAATCATTGCATTATTCATAGCCACGCCAATAGCCTGGTATGGCATGAGTCAATGGCTGCTGAACTATGCATATCGAACAGAGATTACCTGGTGGATTTTTGGAGTTGCCGGAACAACGGCACTGGCAATCGCTTTACTAACGGTGAGCACCCAAGCCATTAAGGCAGCTATGAATAATCCGGTAGATAGTTTACGAAGCGAATAAATCATTATAATAATTATCAACCATGCATAGGGGTTTCTTTTTTGTGAGTTGTCCTTAAGCAAAAGAAAGACACCTATGAAAAAGACCCTAATAACAATTGCCATGCTGGCGATGGCCTTTGCGGTCCTTGCCCAGGAAGAAGTGATCAGAAAAGTGCCCGCTTTCGATAAAATTTCTGTTTCTCCTAAAATAAGCCTCGTTCTGGAAAAGGGAGACAAAGAATCCGTACGCATTGTCTACAACAATATCTCGTCAGGCAAAATCAATGTAGAGGTAGTAGGAAATAAACTTCGGATTTACCTTGATCAGGCTCGCCTCATTGACAAACGTGAGCGCACTTCAGATAATCACTCCCGGGTAAGCATGTATCATGATGTGACTGTCACTGCCTATGTTACCTATCGTTATTTGAAAGAACTGGAAATGCGTGGTGAAGAAACGTTGACCTGCGAAAGCGAAATTGATACAGACAAATTTAAGTTGAAGGTGTATGGAGAGGCAGAAGTAAATCTGGCCTCATTGAAGGCTCACAAATTCAAAGCCTCATTATACGGAGTCAATAACATTAAAATCAAATCAGGTGAAAGCGCTCACCAAGTCTACCGTTTATTTGGTGAAAATAAAATTGACACGCGCGGACTTGAGAGCACAACCGCTTCGGCAAGAATATACGGTGAATGTCGGCTGCGCATGAA
>JANOUH010000320.1:0-15128 GCA_031416795.1 Cytophagales bacterium
CCAGGATTATCCTGATGCCAGTGTGCTTCAAAAATATCCTGGCCGGGCCGTTGGTCCGCTTGCCAATAGCGTGTGCCATCGCTGCTGAAGTAGCCGGCATTTCCACCTTCCATCAACCAGGATGTGCGGCATGCAACCACCTGATCATCGTTATCATTCTGCCATAGGTTGCCATAGGAATCTACCATCACTTCATAAGAGTTTCTGAAATTATGGCCCATTACTTTTAATCCCGTTCCATCGGGTTTGATTCTTAATGCAAGGCCACCCACCCACACGCGACCATCATCACTTTTCATGTTACCCTGGTTGGTGAGGTTATAAGGTGTTCCACCGGTATACACACTACCCGATCTCAGTGTCCATCCTGATTTATCGGTTACGATATGAGGCCCTGCGTTGCCAGAATTAAAATAAAAATTCCCATCTGGCCCAGCCACCAACGAATGCAGTGAATGATCATGATCTTTTCCTCCAAACCCCGTAAGAAAAAGTTTCTTTGAATCGGGTTTATCATCACCATCATCATCCGTGTAAACAATTAAATGAGGCGCACACGATACAAATATTTTATTGCCGATCACGGCAATGCCCATAGGGGAAATCAAATCTTTATCTTCTACAAAAAGTGTTGAAACATCGGCCTCGCCATCGCCATCGGTATCTTGCAAGATCATGACTCGGTCGCCCTTCGGATGATGTAAGAACTTGGTTGAGTCATTGTTGAAGTTGCGATAGTTGACGGCTTCCGTTATCCAGACGCGACCTTTGATGTCGACATCCATATTGGTGGGATTATAAAATAGGGGAGACTCTGCCCATAATGTAGCTTCGAGGTCATCCGGTAAAAACAAATCGGTGCTGATCTTTTTTTGATTACATGACATCAGGGATGAAAACGAAGCGATGAAAAGAAAGGATACAATGCGCATAAAGTACTAAAGGATAATATTCAAATAACTGATATTATGCTTGAAATGTATTTGATTAAATTTTTCTTCAAACTTCGTGGCTTGGTGCCTCAATTTACCATTTTTCCCTTTTGCCACTAGGTCACTAAGACACGAAGAAATCACGAAGTGAAACATCAATTATTTAAGAATAGCCAAAAGTTTCGTTCAAAAATTTAATATTCTTCTTATAACTCTCCACCACGTTGGCTCCTTTCGGATTAGCCCCCTCGAGTTGCATCCAACCATCGCCATAGTAACCGATCTCATTCAGCGTATTAGCAATCTTCTGCCAATCCAGCGTTCCTTCGCCAAGTAAAAATCCATTTTCTTTAATATGCAATTCGCAAATCGCTTCCCTTCCCAGAAACTTAATTTCTTTGATTACATCATATCCGGCATCGGCAGAATTTCTGAAATCGTAATAGACTTTTATACTCTTCGAACCTACCTGCTGAATCATATCGGTTAACTCTTCGGCACTGAGGTAAGATTCTATCCCTAAGGTGATTCCCATTTTCTCTGCTTTGGGGGCCACCTTTTTTAATCGGTTCACTACTTCTTTTTTCCCAGCCGCATCATTGCGTAAGTCACCCTTTTCGAAAAATGCCAGCAAGACAACCGTAACACCCAAGTTCTTCGCTACATCGATGCTATCGGAAACCCATTCTTCTGTGCGAGGATCTGATTTATAGGGAACGCTATTCAATTCTCCGATAGCAAGACTCGAAATTTTAATTTTAGTTCGTTCAGATTCCTTCAGATAAGCTTGTTGCAAACTTATGTTGCGCAGGTGCATGTTGTTTTCTGCCGAACCCAAGTTGACCATGATGCCTTCGAGACCAATTTCTTTTGCTATTGCAAATGCTGTCGGGTCGCTGCTCTTTCCAAGCGACCAGTCGCAGGCACCTATATGAAGTCGATTTGGTGGCAGCGTAAAACCGGAAGGAATACTCATACGCGACAATAGACCAAAAGCAGCTGCTTTCTTAAGAATATCCCTGCGTGTCATCATCGTGTTAGCATAATTTGATTTCAAACTTCGACAATCAAGTTAAAAAAGTAAATCACAATCAGGAAGTGTTTTTGGTTTCAGATACCAGATACGGTGATTCCATATAAATGAGTATTTTCTCCTTTCAATATTAAGAAATCAATTGAGTTTCCCAGGTAGCCAGTATTTACTCATTGAATTTTAACTGTATTTTGTTTATATTTAGTTAAGCCTAACTGAATTCATTCGTGTCATCGCAAGCCATAGAAGTAATTTTAAATCGTCAATTGGCAGATTGCCTTTCCATTCCTGTCTTTATTACGGATACGAAGGGAAATCTGATATTTTATAATGAACCTGCTGAAGCATTGTTAGGAAGTCGTTTTGAAGAAACCGGCTCCATGCCTGTAGAGAAATGGTCCACCATTTTCACGCCAATGGACGAATTGTCCAATGTGATTCCACCGGAGGAGTTACCTCTGGTAAAAACGCTGCAGGACTGCTATCCATACCACATGACATTTTGGATTTTAAGTCTGAAAGGAAATAAAGAGAAGATCTCCGTTACTTCCTATCCAATCATTGGAAGGGAGAATAATTTTTTGGGTGCCGTTGCCATCTTTTGGAAAGCTAAAGACTAAGGCTAAGCATGAAAGTTAATCTATGGGGGGTGCGAGGATCTATTCCAGCTACAGGATCTGAAACGAAAGGTTACGGAGGTCAGACTTCCTCCATGCTGGTGTCGGAGGAAGAGAGTCTTATCGTGTTGGATGGAGGCTCAGGCATTCAGACGTTCAATGACTCCCATATCCCAAAAAATAAACGTGTGGATATATTGCTTACGCACCTTCACATGGATCACATTCAAGGCCTTGGATTTTTCAAACCATTCTTCCGCGGGGATGTTGAGGTTCACTTATGGGGACCTCGGAGTAATACCGACAGCCTTTCCTCACGGCTTAGCCGGTATTTTTCACCACCGCTATTCCCTGTTCGCCTTCTTGAATTACCCTGTAAACTGGTTATGCATGAAATTGGGAATTCCGATTTTGAAATTGGTCATTTTAAAATACAGTCCTCCTACATCATTCACCCTGGCCCCACGCTGGGGTACCGTGTCGCAGGGAGAAATTCCGTCTTTACTTATCTGCCCGACCATGAACCCGCGTTGGGAAAAAATGGGATGATAAAAGACCATGACTGGACTTCTGGTTATAGTATTGCGCACCATGCCGACCTGCTATATCACGATGGACAATATACTTCCACAGAATATGCAACGCACAGGGGATGGGGACACTCGAGTGTGGATGATGCACTGGCGTTTGCTACCACTTCAGAAATAAAACATCTGTTAATAGGGCACCATGACCCCGGCCGTACCGATGCTCAACTTGATCTACAGAAAAGTGAGTTGAGAAAAGTTGCTGACAGGTATCCATTCACATTTGAGTTTGCCATAGAGGGGTCGGAATTTGAATTGTAGTTATTACTGCGGCAGGGTCAACCGTCTCCGTAGCATAATAATTCTTATCTTAGCGCATGCCCTCCATTTTACCCGCTTTCGAATACGACATCTTCATCTCTTATCGTCACAATGATAACCGGAGTGGCTGGGTAACGGAGTTTGTAAAAGCTTTGCAGGAAGAGTTAGCCTCAGTCATCAAAGAACCACTTACCATTTATTTTGACAAAAACCCTCACAATGGCCTGCTCGAAACCCACAACGTGGATAAGAGTCTGGAAGGGAAATTGAAATGCCTCATTTTCATTCCGATTATTTCCCAAACGTATTGCGACACAAAATCTTTTGCGTGGCAGCATGAGTTTGTTAAGTTTAATAAACTGGCGAAGGAAGATCCATTTGGCAGAGATATTAAGTTGAGTAATGGAAATGTTACCAGCAGAATTCTTCCGATAAAAATTCATGATTTAGATGCGGAGGATAAAGCAGTTTTGGAAAATGAATTAGGTGGCGTGTTAAGGGCCGTTGAATTCATTTACAAAGAAGCGGGAGTAAACAGGTCTTTGAATTCAAATGACAATCCTGATAAGAATTTAAGCAAGACATTTTATCGCAACCAGATAAACAAAGTGGCCAATGCGGTAAAAGAGATTATCAGCGTTCTAAGAAAGCCTACTTCGTCTGGTGAAGCCGTTGGGTTAAAAGGAACAGTCACACAAGAACCTAAAGAAACACTGAACTCCATCGCTGTACTGGCCTTTGCCAATATGAGCAGTGACCCTGAACAGGAATTTTTCAGCGATGGCATCAGCGAAGAAATCATCAATATGCTGGCACAGGTACCGGGATTGAAAGTTGCCGGACGTACTTCTTCTTTTTCTTTCAAAGGAAAAAATCAGGACCTGCGATTGATTGGTGAACAACTGAATGTACACCATATCCTGGAAGGAAGCGTACGGAAATCAGGAAATAAAATACGTATCACCGTACAGTTAATTAAAGTTGCTGATGGTTATCACCTCTACTCTGAAAAATTTGACCGTGAACTCAAAGACATTTTTGATATACAGGATGAAATTGCGTTGGCCATCCTTAATGTTATAAAAATAAAATTACTGAATACAGAAAAAAGAGCTGTACTTAAAAGATATACGGATAACCCCGAAGCTTACCAGCTTTATCTTCAGGGACGCTTTCATATGAACCAATACAGTGGAGCAGATGCCTGTAAAAAGGGGATCCTGTATTACGAGGCCGCCATAAAAATCGAACCGGAATACGCACTAGCTTATGCCGGCATTGCATCCTGCTATCTTTATTTGTGGATTTTTAATTATCTCTCTTCCGAACAATGCCTTCCAAAGATAATGCGGGCTGTTCAACAAGCAATGGAATTGGATAATGAAATAGCCGAAAGTCATTTAGCCTTGGGGAACGTGGCGTGGCATGAATGGGATATTAACAATGGACTTTCTCACTATCAAAAGGCTATTGAGTTAAATCCCAACTTAGCAGATGCTCATGTATGGTATGCTCAATGCCTGAACTACATCGGTAATCACACAAAGGCATTTGAGCATGCAGCCATAGCCAACAATCTTGACCCTTTGTCGCCAATGAACAATTGGCTTGTTGGATGGGCGTACCTCCATTCCGGTCATCATGAAAAAGCGCTGGAACTGGGAAGAGGAATGATTGAACAGGAACCCTCTTTTTATAATGGATATAACATTGCAGGCACTGCATTAATGGTTCAAAAAAGATACGAAGAAGCCCAGGCAGAATTAGAAATAGCTCTTAAACTTAATTACTCATTCCTAACCTTGGAGCAAATGGGCGTATTGTATGGCATGATGGGAAATGAAGCCAAAGCCAGAGACATTCTTAAAGAAATGGAGGTGCTTGGAAAAACCCAACCGCTATCGAATTATGACAAAGCATTCGTACATACTTTCATTGGTGAACATGATCTTGCTGCCTTGCATTTTGAAAAAGGAATAGAAAAACGTGAAGGGCTAATGCTGGTTGCAAAAGACTACCTTAAACTCTTGGACCAAAACCGGTATGTCCCTGAAATTGCGGAGGTGCTGGATAAAATTGAAGTCTTTAAAAGAAATGAGTAACTCCAAAGCCGCTATCGCAGATGGGAAAGGAGATTTTTCCATTCAGCAAATTGATATTGACGATCCTCAAGGGGATGAAGTGCTGGTGCAGATAAAGGCAGCCGGCATTTGTCATACGGATTGGGATTCACAATCGTGGGGCAAGCCATTAATCATGGGGCATGAAGGTGCGGGTGTAGTTAAGAAAGTTGGTCCCCATGTTTCTGCACTGAAAGAAGGTGATTCTGTTATTCTCAACTGGGCCGTTCCTTGCTACCAATGTTTTCAATGCCAGGAAGGGAATCAACATTTATGTGAAGTCAACTCAGCTGTAGTGGCGGGCAATGGAGTCAGTGGTGGTCATGCGCGTTTGGAAGCCAGCACATTAAACGGTGTTCCGGTGGAGCGTTCTTTCAGTCTTGGCACTATGTCAGAATATGCGTTGGTGCGCGAATCAGCTTGTGTTAAAATAATAGTGGATATACCATTTCCTTCTGCTGCGATTATTAGTTGCGGAGTGATGACGGGTTATGGATCGGTGGTGAATGTGGCGAAAGTAAAAGCAGGATCATCGGTAGTCGTGTTGGGCACGGGTGGCGTAGGACTTAATGTGATTCAGGGAGCCAGAATATCCGGAGCTTCAAAAATTATTGCTATTGATATCAATAGTACACGGCTTGAAATGGCGAAGCAATACGGTGCTACGCATACGATCCTGGCTTCAAAGGATGATGAAGGTTTATTGGAAGCAGCAAAGCAAGTGAAAATGCTGACTGAGCGTGGAGCCGACTACTCTTTTGAATGTACTGCGATTCCATCCTTGGGAGCAGCACCGTTAGCCATGATTCGAAATGCAGGAACAGCCGTGCAGGTAAGTGGCATTGAGCAGGAAATCAAAATAGACATGCGGCTCTTCGAATGGGATAAGGTTTATATCAATCCGCTCTATGGAAAAGCAAGACCACAAATTGATTTTATAATTTTGCAAGAGCTTTATGCCAGCGGCCAACTGAAATTGGATAGTATGGTAACACAAACCTATCCACTCGACCAACTTCAAAAAGCTTTTTCAGATATGCACAAAGGACTTAACGCAAAAGGAGTCATTATCTTTTAATTGATAGATCATGTCCAGATTTTTTACCACGGAGATTTCCAATCCAGAAAATGAATTTGATCATCTTCGTTTTATTACCGTGAAAAGTAAAGCATTGCAACGGAGAGCTGACATCACGGTTTATATTCCACCCGTGTCGAATACTGTTGATTCGCTGGATGTAGTCATTCTTCTTCATGGTGTCTATGGTTCACATTGGGCATGGGCTATGAATGCAGGAGTTCACAAAACAGCAGCTCAGTTAATTCAACAAGGTATGATGAGGCCAATGGTTTTGGTTATGCCTTCCGATGGACTCTATGGTGATGGCAGTGGCTACTTGCATCATCAAACTGAAGATTATGAAAAGTGGATCGTTGAAGATGTGATTGCGGTGGTGCGGGAGCAAATTACTGTTGTAAGTAATAGTTCTAATTTCTTTATCACCGGACTTTCCATGGGTGGCTATGGAGCCTTGCGATTAGGTGCAAAGTATCCAAACTTATTTCGTTCATTCAGCGGTCTCTCATCCATCACTGAATTTTCGCAGATGAAACTCTTTTTTGAAGAAGGCGAACATGATAAGCTAAGCAGTTTGGTATCGAATCAGGAGAATGTTTTGGATTGCATACTTGCCAACAAAGAAAGTATTCCAAATTTCTACTTTGATTGCGGATCTGAAGATATTTTAATTGAATTCAACAGGATGCTTCATCAGAGTCTGGTGGAAAATAATATCCAGCATACGTACAAAGAAAATCCGGGTGCCCATCAATGGGATTACTGGCGAATCCATATTGAAGATTCACTCTTGTTCTTCAATGGATTTACTCAGGATGTCTGATAAGTAGATGGAAAATTTATAGATGTTAGTCGTTGACCAAAGGTATCTACTTCAGTAAGTACTTTGCGGATAAGGCAACCCTAGGCATTGACCAGATCATTCAAGAAAAAGGACTTACCTAAAATGACCTTGTAGAAAAATCAAAAGAACACCACCGCAGTGCAGGTAATCATTGATACCAATGTTTTCATATTGCCACAAGGATAGCTAATCATTCCACCCTAAATTGAAATATTGCGCTTGAGCCATAGCTGAAACAAAGGGTCTTGTATGGTAATGACTCCGTCCATCACGTCAATGATCTCTGATGACTCTAGCGATTTCCTGACAGTGCCCACCGAACTGGGGCTTCCTAAATCAAACTTGTTTACCACCGATTGGCTCGTGAAACTGGTGACTCCACTCAGTACCGCCCTTAAAAAGTTAAGCTGGTTTGCCGTTAACGATTCTAAGTCTTGTTGAAAATTTCCTGATTGAAAAGAAAGCATTTCGTCCACAGAAGCTTCTATAATCTCTTTGGTGCATTTTGATTTTGTTTTAGTCCAAGCGGTGTGTGCCAAATGTTGAACATAAAAAGAAACATTCTCCATTTTTTCCGCTATGTGTAAAGACAATTCTTTGGAGATGGATTTGCCTGTAGCTTTAAATTGCTTTTGGATGAACACACTCCAATAACTGACATCCACTTTTTTTAACTGCACCATATCCCCAAAACGGTAAAAAGGGTTTTCGTGATTGTTGAACATGGTCATCATCATGTGCCGCTTGCTACCATACAAACAGTAAGACGTATTTTTGTGCAACTGCCAATAGGCTCTTAACTCTTGCGCAAATGAGCCTTTAGCACCAGGTGTTTCAAAGTCTCTGATTTTCTGAAACTCATCTATGCAAATGACAAACTTAAAACCTTTTGAAGCGGCCAACCGCTCTGGCAAATCAAATAACTCTGCTTTGTGCTTCTCGGCTTGCTTCCATTCAAACCCCAGCGATAAAGTTTGAGTATCGTCTGGGCTAATATTGATATGAGGGATGATGTGCTTGAAAAGACCCCTTATTTCTTTCACAGCCGTTTCTAGTTTTGTAGAAGATGCCTTGATGGCTTCTTGGGCGAGCACGGTCAGAAATTCCCTTTCCGATTTGATTTTATAAAGGTCAATAAAGCAAAATTTGATTTTTTTACTCTCAACCAGCACGCGTTGCGAGGCTTCATCCACCAAGGTTGATTTCCCCCATCTTCGTGGAGATACCAAAATGGTGTGTATCCCCGATTTAAAATTGGTTTGCAATCGGGCAAGCTCCTCTGTGCGATTAAGAAAATTAGATCCACTGGGGCGCGCACCAGGAAAGAATGGGGATGGATGATCCATTACGTTTTATTGTTAGTTGGGGAACAAAGATAATACACTATTTTGCATTACGCAACTTTACGTAACGCAAAATAGCGCAATGCCTGACATTTTTGGCATCGCGTGTTTGCTTACTTCGAGCTGACCCTGCTTTTGAGTACCAAAAAAAACTATCTTTGAACAGTCTTCAATAGCGTTAGGGATGATGTACGCTTTAAACAAATCATTGAAAAAGCAAAAGTAGTTTACGAAGAGAGGCTTAAAAAATATGCTGAGTAAGGCAGTGTTTAATACTGTTGCGAATCAACTAGTGTTATGGCAACGATGAATTGACCACAGTAAAAACCTTCGGTATATTACAGAGAGGCGTAGCCTCGACCAATATTGTAACAACGGACTTCAGTCCGTTGTAAAAAACCAATGACCACTGGTGAGAACCGTAGTTTCGGGTCATAAAAGATATGCACCGTGCCTACGGCACTCTGCCTAAAGTCAACTGTAAGCAGTGGATTGTGCCAAAGGTATCCCTTCGGAAAAAATCCTCTGCTTCAAGATGCTCCGCACCTACGATTCTTTGATGTCAAAATTATTAACTTGTTCATCCTGAAATGATTTGCGCCATTTTCATTGACATGACTAGGGATTAGCTTTGTAATAATCACACACGGTATTCATGACACACTCCGAACATTTAGGATTTGTAGGCCGGCAGATTTCCCTGCCTAAGAATGAAATAGCCATGCCCACTTCACCCCAGTCTTTCGGATCCAATAATTCCATCATCTGCTTTTCCAATTTTTTGGGATCAGTACCTTGCGCGATGCCGAGCCTTGGAGCCACGCGCACTACATGCAGGTCTACAATAATTCCTTCTGGCTTCAATCCTGCTTCCCGCATAATTACATTGGCTGACTTTCTTCCGATCCCGGGAAGTTCGGTAAGCCCCTCCAGGGTATTCGGAATGTTTTTATCTTCCTTGACAAGGGCCGATAATGCCAACAACCAATTTATTTTGTTACCAAAGTTTCGAACGTCCTTGACATAGGGTAATAGTGATTCTGCATCTGCTTTGGAAAGCGCTTTTATATCAGGGAAGGCCTTAAAAAGATCAGGTGCCAATTTATTAATATGCCGATCCGAATCTTGCGCAGAAAGCACGACCGACACGAGGAGCTCATATACATTGTTATAATCCAATGGATGTTTCTTGCCTTTGTATTTTTTAATAAGAGGCTGAATTTCTTTTTGCCAATTGTGGGTTGCCATCGTGTTGAAATTTATTGATATAAAAATAATGATTAAAACAATATAGCGGTAGCGATTTAATATCTTCGCATTCGATCACTTTCATAATGATTGTAATCTCTGTATTTTAAACCAAGTATGAAACGAGTATTTATTGCAGCCGGTATTTTCTTTACGATGGGTGTTATTTATTTTATCGTTGAAAAAGTGATGGGCCTTACTGAGCAGGCACCCAAAACCCAAAAAGAGCTGCTTGATATTGCAGACACGAAGTACTATCGAAAGGAAGGTGAACCGTTTGAGATAGACTCGATTCAATTTATTGTGAAAGGATTTACCATCCTGAAAGAACAGGATAGCGTTACGTTGCTCATTGACGTGTCTATGCAAAACAAGATAGCGAGCGATACTTCCCTGGAGTCTTCATTTTTTGTATTGAAGGATGAGGCCGATCATATCTTCTTACCACAACCGGGTCATATCGATGTCGATGAACAAGTGAGTAGTGTGTCTATTCGCTATTCGTTGCCCGAAATGAATATTGGCTATTTCTTATATCGGCTCCATTTAAATTCTCCGAGCAAGCCCGAACAAAAGAGCATTGTGCCCATCTATAAAAACTATCGCAGTGAGGGTTAAATTATTTACTTTTTATTTTGGACTGGGTATTGTATGATGTCCAGCTTCATATAGCACAGAAAATCTTCTACTGATCTAAAATGACCATCGATCAATTCAAAGAGCAAATCAAGAAGAAGGATCCGTTTGCCAATCTTTCAAATTACCTCATGTGTGTTGGCTTCATCATGGCAGGATTTTATTTCTATAATCTGATACTTACTACGGCTCAGTCTGATGTGGCTTATGTTTTATTAATCATCCCAACCGTCATTTTGGCCATGGGCTTATATGGGTTTTGGCGAATTCCCAGAACGCATGATGTTGTGATGATTCAATCTAAAGTTGATACCAAAGACAAACTGAAAATAGTTCAGGCGTATCTTTCCGTCAGGAAGTCTGAAGCAAAGCTGAATAAGCATAAATTTTTAGAGGCTTCTTACATCAATGAATTTGGAAACAAAGTTGAACTTCTGTTTTATGTCGATAGTCAAAAGGTTTTATTCAATATGCAAAAGGGCAATCAATTCCGGTTTGGCAGAATGTTCGACTTCGGTGTAACAAGACGGTCAGCAAAAAAAATAGAATTATACCTTATTGAAAATCTTGCTGCGGCATCACAAAGAAAGTAGTGTGTGACATTGTCTGGCAATTTCCAGTTCCTCATTAGTAGGTATTACCAAAATTTTCACAGGCCCTGTTTCTTCATTGATTTCATAAATACCTTTTCTTCTCGAATTATTTCTTCCTTCATCCAAACGAATGCCCAGGTACTCCATGTCTTTTGTGGCTAGTCTTCTGGTCAGTGCATCATTTTCTCCAACGCCCGCAGTAAAGACTAACGCATCCACACCGTTGAGCGAAGCAGCAAAGGCCCCAATATATTTTTTGATATGATAGGCATACATTTCATAAGCCAGCCTGGCTTCTTCGTTTCCTTTATTGATTTCTGTCTGCACATCGCGCATGTCGCTGAATCCCGTAAGGCCAAGCATGCCGCTTTTTTTATTAAGGACGGCATTCACATCATCTAATGAATAGCCTAGTTGTTTTACGAGATGAAAGATGACCGATTGATCAATGTCTCCGGTGCGTGTGCCCATGATCAATCCATTCATTGGGCCCAGGCCCATGCTGGTATCGATACATTGGCCGTTACGAACAGCTGTCATGCTACAACCGCTGCCTAGATGAATGGTGATGATCTTTGCTTCTTTGTTTTGCAGGTAATTCACAGCTTGTTCAGAAACAAACTTGTGGCTCGTGCCATGAAATCCATAGTTGCGGATACCATGTTCATAGTAAAACTCTTTGGGTATAGCAATCCGATAAGCAACAGGTGGCATGGTTTGATGGAAAGCGGTATCAAACACGGCAACCTGGGTGGCTGATTTAAAAATCTCTTCGGCCACTTCGATGCCTAAATAGTTAGGCGGGTTGTGCAACGGGGCCAATGAAAATAGTTTTTTTACTTCTCTTTTTACTTCATCATTGATGATCATGGTGCTGGAGAAACTCTCGCCACCATGAACCACGCGATGACCAACCACATCAATTTCTTCAGGACGATTAATGACACCAATCTCCTGATCAGTGAGCAAGCGAGCTGCTTCTCTCAATCCGGTAGCGTGATCTGGAATGGGCACAGTTTCCTTGCGCGATTGTTCGATACTTTTCGTAAAAGTATTATGAGTAATAGCGGATCCTTCTAGACCAATCCGTTCGATCAAGCCCGAGCAAATAGTTTCTGCTTCGGGCATGCGAATCAGTTGATACTTGATAGAACTACTTCCGGAGTTTATGACAAAAACATTCATCTTTAAAAGTTATGATATCAATTGCTTTATTCTTTGTTGCCTACTGCAATTTGCCTATTGCCTACTAGGACTGCTGAGCCTGAATGGCAGTAATCACCACCGTATTAAACACATCATCCACTGTACATCCACGACTTAAGTCATTCACCGGTTTATTTAATCCTTGCAACATCGGACCGATAGCCAGGGCACCGGTTTCGCGCTGCACCGCTTTATACGTATTGTTACCAGTATTTAAATCAGGGAAGATGAGTACACTCGCCTGGCCTGCCACTTCTGAGTTGGGCATTTTCTTTTTACCAATACTGGGATCAACAGCAGCATCATATTGTATCGGTCCTTCCACTTTCAGGTCGGGCCTTCTTTGCCTTATTATCTCTGTTGCTTTGCGCACTTTGTCAACGTCTTCACCTTCACCGGATGAGCCGGAGGAATAAGAGAGCATGGCGATTTTAGGTTCGATGCCAAACATCTTGCTGGTCTCCGCGGAAGAGATAGCAATGTCAGCAAGTTGTTCTGAAGTCGGATTAGGATTCACAGCGCAATCACCAAATATAGAAACACGATTGGGCAGACACATGAAGAACACCGATGAAACGGTAGCGATGCCTGGCTTGGTTTTCACGAACTGCAAAGCAGGTCGTATGGTATGTTGTGTGGTATGAGCAGCACCAGAAACCATTCCATCGGCTTCGTTTTTAAACACCATCATGGTGCCGAAGTAGGAAACATCATGCATAAGATCGCGTGCCATCTCCATGGTTAGGCCTTTTGATTTGCGAAGTTCACATAATGTCTGCGCATATCCTTCCAATCGATCGGAAGCAGCTGGATTAATGATTTTTATTTTGTCAAAGTCGAAAGAGATATTTAAACGTTTCGCAGCCGCTTCAATATTTTCTTTGATGCCGAGGATCGTGATATCCACCACATTTTGTTTTACCAACAAATCTGCCGCCATGAGTATGCGATCATCATCTCCTTCGGGTAGCACGATATGTTTCTTTTGTTCTTTGGCACGTTTCACAATCTGATATTGAAACATGCGCGGTGTGATGCTGTGGGTGCGGAACGCAATGATTTTTCGTTCGATGGTTTTGGTGTCCACATGCTTATCAAACATGCTGATGGCTAACGCAATTTTTTCCTTATTATCGGAAGAGATTCTGGATTGGGTGTTAGCAACGTTGTACACCGTTTTGAACGTTCCTGTTTTCACGGCAATAATAGGAACAACGGTATCCAATCCTTCAATCAATTTTGAAATGGTTGGCTCTGGTTTGAGTCCACCGGTGAGCACAATACCGGAGACTTTAGGATAGTTTTTTGAAATGTTTGCCTGCAGCGCTCCGATGATAATATCCCCACGGTCGCCAGGGGTCACGATTAATGTATTCTTATTTAGGCGCGTAAGGCAATTATGCAATTGCATAGCACCGACAATAGAATGATCCACCTGATTGGCCATTAAGTGTTCACCAAATAATACTTTGCCACCGACCGATTCAAATATTTCTTTCATGGTAGGATTACCAAGATCTTTATTCTGCGGAATGGTAGTCGTGATGATTCCTGTCGGCAATGATTTTTCAAGTTGAGTTTTTAGTTCTTCTTCTTTTTCAGGTTCAATCTTATTGGCAACTACGGTGAGTATTTGTACACCCTCGTCAATAAAACTTATGGAAGTTGTCACTGCGATGTCTGTAATTTCTTTCACGGACTTTCCTTCACCTTTAATGATAAGTACTACCGGTAGCCCTAAGTTTTTGGCAATGGAAATATTACCATCAAATTCAAGATTGGTGGTGCCACCCATAAAGTCGGTACCCTCTACTACCACAAAGTCGTTTTGTTCTTGAAGTTTTTTAAACTTCTCAATAACCGTATCGATGATATATGACTCTTTGCCTGCGTTTTGATATTTAACCACTTCATCACGCGTAAAGGCAAACATCTCATTGTAGGGAGTCTTTAGCTCAAAATGCCGGGCAATGGTATCGAGGTGTGTATCGATTTGGGTTCGTTGTGTGCTGACTACCGGTTTGAAATAAGCAATCTTTTCTGTTTTGCCCGCGAGCAAATTCATGAGCCCTAAAGCAATAATGGATTTACCGGAAAAGGGTTCGGTGGTGGTTAGATATATGGCGTTAGTCATGGCTGAATCATTTTATGAAGTACTGTAACAAAGCTATGTATTTGAGGAGTGTTTTCATTGGTTTCAAGCAGTTTTGGATTGTGATTTGAAAAATATATTTCATGGATTTTGAATCAATGCAAAATTCTATGACCACTGTCATTGTATTGAAATTTTTGTACCTTTTAGAAATCGATTGAAATAATTTTGATATGATATCACGTAGAAAAGCACTTAAATCACTTGGCCTAACGGCTTTGTCACTGCCCGCACTTACCGGCAGTTCATGGGCTTCAACGACTGCCAAAAAAAATGCGTTACCCGATGCAAACGATCCTTCATTCTGGCAGGGTGTGCGTGAACAATATATGCTTTCGAAGGAGCAGGTATTTTTTAACCCGGGCACGATAGGAGTAATGCCGCGGGTTGTGGTAGATCGTGTAACCAGGCACATGAATTACGTTGCTACGAATCCGGCCGACTGGGCCTACAAAGATGATAATGCAGAGCGCTTCAT
>JANOUH010000321.1:0-15190 GCA_031416795.1 Cytophagales bacterium
CGAACACTGAAGGCCGATGCCGATGTACTCGAGTTTTATATCGTCAATGATTTGTTGAATAACAGTGACGCCATTTGTTGCACCCTGGTGGGTTCATCACATCCGGTGCTGCGTGGAAGAAAATTCAAAACAGTATTTATTGATGAAGCCGGTCAGGCATTGGAACCCGCCTGCTGGATTCCTTTATTAAGATCACAGCGCGTAGTGTTTGCCGGAGATCATCAGCAACTACCTCCTACGATTAAATCACACGAGGCTGCAGTGCAAGGCCTTTCAAAAACCTTATTTGAAAAGGGGATAGAGAAATTTTCAAGCCATTCGCACATGCTGCAAGTACAATACCGCATGAATGAAGCAATCATGAAATTCTCTTCCGACTATTTTTATAAAGGAAGTCTGATCGCACACGCCTCCGTTGCCCATGAATTATTACGACCCAATCAATTACCCATCGATTTTATTGACACGGCAGGATGTGGTTTCACCGAAGAGCAGGATAAAGAAACACTCAGCCGATACAACAAAGAAGAAGCCGCGTTGCTGATCCGTTTAATAGAGCGATTGATTGAAGAAATCGGAATTGAAATGTGGCTAGAACAAAATTTAACGATGGGAATCATTACACCCTACAGTGCGCAAGTGGATCAACTTCATCAGCTGGCTGAAGGATCGGCACAACTTGAGCCATTGCATAAATTAATTTCAATCAACACGGTCGATGCTTTCCAGGGACAAGAACGAGATGTTATTGCGATCAGTTTTGTACGCAGTAATGATAAAGGAGAAGTAGGATTCTTATCAGACATACGCAGAACCAATGTGGCTATGACACGCGCAAGGAAGAAACTGATTATGGTGGGCGATAGTGCCACCCTGGGTTCACATCCATTCTATACTAAGTTGCTTGATTACGTGCAGGCCAACGAATTTTATAAAAGTGCCTTTGAAGTATAAAGCCATTATTAATACTTTTATCCTTTGATAAATCTTATCACCATGAAATTAAAAATGTACCAGGTCGATGCCTTCACCGACAAAATATTCTCAGGTAATCCGGCAGCCGTGTGTCCATTAGAGTCATGGTTACCCGATAGCGTGATGCAGAATATTGCATTAGAAAATAATTTAGCAGAAACCGCCTTCTATGTTGAGCAAGGCAATGAATATTTGATCCGTTGGTTCACTCCTACCGTGGAAGTTGATTTATGTGGACATGCCACACTGGCAACGGCCCATGTGTTATACCATCATGGACAGTATGCGGGTAACGAAATCATTTTTCGCTCACCCAGAAGTGGAGTGCTGAAAGTATACCGTCATGAAAATCTACTGACTCTTGATTTCCCTACGGATACCCTGAATAAAATTCAATGGTTTAATGAAATGAATGCTGGATTTAATCTTATACCCCTTGAAGGATATAAGGGAAAAACGGATTACCTGCTCGTATTTGAAAATGAAGATCAGATCAAAAATATTCAACCCAACTACCCGGTGATCGCAAACTGGAAAGTGCGCGGAGTGATTGTTACTGCAAGAGGTAAAAAGGTAGACTTTGTGTCACGTTTTTTCGCTCCACAATCCGGAGTGAATGAAGATCCGGTGACAGGTTCTGCTCACACTACCTTAACACCATATTGGGCAGAGAAGCTAGGTAAAACAGAACTCACAGCTATCCAGCTTTCTGATCGCAGAGGATATCTAACCTGTAAATACATGGGCGATCGTGTTCACATCAGCGGCCAGGCAAAGACGTATTTGATTGGAGAGATCGAAGTGGAGTGATGATTTAATGTGTGCTTAAAACTAAAGCTCTTTCGTAATTAAATTCCCACACGCTTATTCTCATTCACCGAACGATATACAGCTTCCACAACTCGAATGTCTTTCAAGCCTTCTTCACCCGGCACTAATACTGACGTTTTATTTTTGATGGCGAGTGCATCTTCATCCATCTGTTTTGTCTGCTGATTGGGAATACGTGTATTTAATTTGATTCCGTTACTCGTAACTCCTTCAATGCCGCTATATCCCTGAAAAGGTGAAAGTTTATACCACCCCTTTTCACATGTGACGTATAAATCGTTCATGCCCTTGCCAAAACTGGTTTCGCAATGTGCCGTTACACCATCTTCAAATTCAAGATCAAACTCCATTGTTTCGTCTACCTCAGTATAAATTTGTGGTCGTGTAGTCGATTGTTTGGCGGTGACAGCAATAGGTTCCAGACCCGTGGTGTATCTGGCCGCATTCAAAGGATATACTCCCATGTCATACATAGAGCCTCCGCCCATTTTCTTTATTTGCTTCCAGTGATTGGTACGTCCATCGAAGTAACCCGCAGCGGCTTCGGCTTTACGTACTTTTCCATACGTCAATTCCTTTCGGAAGCGAATAATTTGTTGCGTGTTGGGTTCGTGTTGCATGCGATAACCGATGCTCAGCTTCACTTTATTTTGATTGCATGCATCAATCATCTGCTGACACTCGATAACTGAAATCGCCATGGGCTTCTCACACCACACATGCTTTCCGGTCTTCGCTGCACGGATTACGTACTCAGCATGCATGGAAGGAGGCAGCACGATATAGATCACATCGATCTCCGGGTTATTTGCGATCGAATCGAAATTCTGATAGTTATAAATATTCTTATCCGTGATACCATACATTTTTTTCCATGTCTCAGCCTTTGCCGATGAGCCTGTAACAATACCTTTCAATTCGCATTGGCTGGTCAGTTGCAATGCAGGAGCTAATAAATCAGTGCTATAATAACCGAGCCCCACCAGGGCCACTCCCAACTTATCTTTCTTTTGAGGAAGAATTATATTTGCAAAAGCCGACTGACAAAGATATAATCCTGCACCAGTGGCCAGGGTCTGTTTTAAAAACTTCTTGCGGGTAATCATAGGATATTTATTGTGCTAACAAGTTAACACCCGATTACAAGAAGAACAATGGAAAAGCGGAAGTTTATTGAGGAGAAATAAGGAAAATCAAATGTCAGTAGTCAGAATGTTCTGCTGATTGGGATATTCAGCTGGCCGGCAAAGCTTTGCATTTCCTCGGCTATCGATTGATACTCCACGTTTCTTGTCAGTTCCACCGACCTATTATGATCATATTCTAATGTTCCTATATACTCATTGAAATCTGTTTGTCTGTCGCGCGAGCGGGTACTTGCGTTATACGTGTGTCGTTGCTTATCGAGCCTGATACCCTTCAATACATTGAATTTGAATTCCTCAGATTTTATTCTGATCCACAAAAAATAAAAAGAATCGATGATGACCTTCTTCTCTAAATCAACTTCCAATACGTACTTCGATGAAAAGGAAATCAAAGAGAGCATCACCAGCACCAAGACAATCCATAGATACTGTGATGTCAAAATGAGATAACCACTTACCGATGCACTGCCAACTACGATAGTCCATTTAAGCGTCTCTGAAAAATAATTATCTACCAACTTTATACTCAAAGCAAGTTTTAAAAATCCGTGTTCGCTTCTTTCAAATTCAATGGCTTGATCCAGATATTTCTATAAAGCACATCATGACCTTCCGCCTGTAGTTTCAATCCACCAGAACGATCCGTAATTCCCTTACCTCCATCGTTACCTCCATCCTGTCCCGAGTTTGGTCCGCCCCACACCTGGCTTATAATCTGATTGGTGTGAGCCTTCTTGCCGTTAAAGTAAACAGTCACCATTGGCTTCTCTACCAACTTGCCATCTTTGAAACGTGCTGCTCTGAAAACAATGTCATACGAATTCCATTTACCTAATCCATTGTAAGCGAAGTAGGGCGACTTACTTTCATTGATCACTGCACCCAGTCCATGAGAAGTTGAATCTCCATCCAACACTTGAATTTCATAACGGTTCTGTAAATACACGCCACTGTTTCCTCCCGGCTTTTCAATCAGGAACTCTACGTGAGCACGAAAATCACGAAACTCTTTTTTGGTTACGATATCAGCAGCGCCATAAAGTCCACCAGCGGCAGCCGGGTCATTTGAGTTCATTGTCGTACCCTTGTCTACCGGATCTTTTACAATCTGCCATTTGATAGGAAGTGAAGCTTTCAATCTCGGACCATTCCAGTACGTCCACTTGGCATGGAGCATCTTTTCGCTTCCATCAAAAAATACTTCCGCTCCTTTGGGTGCTTTCACTCCCACACCAACCTGGGCATTCACTTTTGTAATTAAAATGCATGATACTAGTATAGAGACTAGAAACACATTGGTCCTGAAGAAAGCCTTAGTAGTGTTCATCATTAGGTTTGTTTTAGAAAGATGGATTAATGTTATTTTTCTCAATATGATATAGATGAACTAAATATCCAACACCTTTTCCACTTGCTTTTCATTTACCCATGTTGGAATAACTCTAAAAAGTGAGTTTCGCACTTTTATCAGTAATTTGTTTTCTAATTGAGCTAATTTGCCTAACCAGTAGCTGGTGTTTACTATAAAATGTGTACGCGCTATTCGTTTTTGTTGAAATCGTCTAAATGTATCAATTAAATTATCCGGTTGATTCCATATTGCGGATGCTGCTTGTATGGCATCTTCCATGGCTATGCAAGCCCCCTGCCCCAGGTTAGGTGTAGTGGCATGTGCTGCATCACCAATTAATAGTATCCTGCTGTAGGCAAAATTCGATATCGGTTTGATATCCACTATATCACTCCAGATTAAGTTTCGCTCATAGGTGTTTTCTATCAACTGTGGTATTGGTGAAGAATAGTTTCGAAAGTTGTTTGCCAATTCCTTTGTCTTAAACTTACTCATCGCTTGATCATTGTAAGGCGCGTTCTTACATGCAAACCAGTAGACCTGGTTATTTCCGATAGGTACATAACCAAACCTTCCGTTTACACCCCAGGTCTCCACGGCATGTTGTTTAAGATGCCACTTGTTTTCCACTACGCCACGCCAGCATGTATAACCTGAATAACGAGGTGTCGATTGTGGCAATAACTTTTTACGAATGGAGGAATGGATACCATCCGCAATGATAGCCGCAGTACCCTCTGCCTGGCTGCCATCATCAAAGTGAATCGTAATACCCCCGGGATGTTCTTCAAAATCGATTGCCTTTTTATTGGTGACGATTTTATCGTTGGCAATATTTTTCAATAACACCTGATGAAGCTCAGCTCTGTGAATGGCCACATTATCCAACCCATGTTTGCGACTCAGTTTTTCTGCGTCCATTATCGATATCTGCATTCCCTTTTCATCTTCAATGATCATGGAGGAAATCAAATGACCCTGTCTCTTAACTTCATCGGCTATTCCCAATTCCTTAAGCACACGCATAGCGTTTCCGGCCAGTGTAATCCCCGCACCCACCGCTCTGATTTTATCAACGGCTTCAAAAACACGGAAGTCGATATTTTTTTGCTGTAGTGCTAATGCGGTTGTGAGGCCTGCAATACCTCCACCAATAATCAGAATCCTGTTTTTCATAACATCAGGTGCTTTCATTGTTTCTGTTGAAGAGGTTGAAGATATTGGAGAACGGATACAATCGGGCTCATAATATTCTCCGTTAACTTCTACTTACACTTCGATGCCTGAAAGCAAAACTTCTCGCCACCGAGTGGAATCTTCGCTTTCTTATCCAGAATACCATCCATACGCAGGTTAGCAATGGAGGGGCCATCCGCGTTAAATGAAACCAACGTGACATGATCAAAGGCCATATCACTTTTCGCATCCTGCCCTCCACCCGTTGTGGCTAGCATAATATAATCATGATTATTGCGCTCCATGTACGAGTATTTATGCAAATGACCATTGAGCACCGTATAGTTTCGTGCGCCCAATGCCGTTTCAATCCTTGACAAATTTCCTTTTCCTTCACGCATCCAAACGGGCTTGTGCATAAGAACAAATGTCCAGCGAACATTAGGATGATCGGCAATTACTTTTTCAAAGTAGGCAGATTGCGCTTCGCTGATTTCACCCGTACCACGCTCAGGCATTTTGAAATATTCGGTCTGTTGCGCTTCTTCTGTTTTTCCACTATCCAGCAATTCGAGAGCGTATTTGCGGGCTTTGTATATTTCCCACATGCGGGTTTCATTGTAGTCTTCCGAATCCATCATGAGAAACAGCACATTCTGGTAAACGAAATGATAATATCTTCTTCCATAGCGATGTTCCCAATACTGCCGCATGACAGGGTTAGTGAGATCATGGTTTCCACCGATGTGAAAGAAAGGTGCTTTGGCTTTGTTAATACGATCATCAAAGTGATCATACTCTTTTTTTAATTGGGTGGTGTCTTCCGTTCCGCCCTCTACCAAGTCGCCAATGCTTAAAATGAATTCTGGTCGAAGTAAATTCATTTGCTCTACGGCTACTTCCAACACACCGGCACGCTCACCGCTGTTGAGATCTCCAATGATGGCAAACGTAAACTGGTCTTTTGGTTTACCCGCTGGTTCATATGACCAAGGAGTCTGCTTTCCGGAAATAGTTTGAGTAAACGGTGTGGTTGTTTTTGGATTGCAATGGCTCAATAACAAAGCACTCGCTACAGAGGCAAGAGAAAGGACGTAAATTTTGAATTTCATATTGTTGATTTAATTATTCTGTCGGTAAACTGATGTCTTAAAAATCAATGGTATAGCTAATCACCGGGCGCCTGTGAGCGGTTGCTTGTTGACTTTGTCCAATACCGTTCCTGTGATTCGTTGTATTTGTGAGCATGATAAGTAAAGCTGCAGAAAAGTAGAAGCATTAAGAACCTGCAGAATGGATTATTTCGTATAGAAAATTTAAATGCCCATGTTAAGAATAAAGATATCCACTGATTACTTTAAGAAGTCTCCATCAATAATCAACAATCTCACTCCTGTTTTTGTAACCGAGCGATGTGAACTCAGATGATCCGAAACGATATACGTCATACCTTTGGTCAATCTAAACTCTTCACCATTTTCCATTTCACTTACAAACTCTCCCTCCAGGCAATGAACGATGTGACCTTTCCGGCACCAGTGATCAGCGAGGTAACCTTTTGAATATTCTACCATGCGAACACGAAGACCTTCAAATTGAAGTGTCTGCCAAAATGAAGTACCCGTTTCTCCTGCGTGTTCTGTTTTTGGAATGTTGCTCCAATCGATCGTGTGAAATGGGATGCTACTCATAGAATAATTTGATTATTATCTCTCAGGCTTTTTTTACTCTTTCCCTGGAAAATCAAAAAATGATTCTTCCGCGTCTTCAGTTAAAAAAATCAACCGGTGCTTGTTATCTCCCGAGACAATAAACATTCTTGTTGATTCGGGGGTCTCAGGCTTTGTAAAAAAATATCTTTTTCCTTCCTCCTTTTCATAAAAATGGTTCCAGTAATCCTCCGTCCACCCGCTATTGGGTGTTGCATGCTTAAAATACAAGTCTTTGAATCTCTCCTTAGTAACTTCCTCTTCCATGGATAAATTCTAAAATTCAAAAAAAATTTGATTCTATTTATGGTATATCCTATATAATCAAATTTACATTTTAAATTATTGGCTTGAAGAAGACACATTGCTACACAAGTTAAAATCATCCAGATTCTTATTCATAGAAACATTAAGGTGTAATTTTATCGTGCGACCAAACGGCTAGGGAGTGCTCCTCAACGACTAAGGAGCATTCTCCAACAACTAAAGAGCATTCTCAAATGACTAAGGAGGGCTCCTCAGCAACTAAGAAGAATTCTCCAATGGCTCTGGGATGCTCCCCAAAGACTAAGGAGCATTTCCGAATGATTGAGGAGGGCTCCTCAGCGACTAAGGAGCATTCTTCAATGGCTAAGGGGTGCTCCCCGATGATTAAGGAACATTATAAAATGACTTGGGCAAAGCCTTTTAATAATGAAGAATCGCCTTTTAAGCAAAAAAATGGCTTTCTCGCAGCATTACACAAAAAAACGTACATTTAAATAACCCATTGCTCCCCCATAAATGACCCAACAGCAAACTGTAAATTCAGAAAACCTTCGCCATAAGAGCTGGGTGAAAACATCTCACTGGATCATCACGTTGAGTTTTTTTGCGCTCGTTTTCACGGGAGTGGAGATGACCATGGTTCATCCACGATTCTATTGGGGCGAAGTAGGAAACGATCTGACTCCCGTGTTGTTTGAATTGCCCGTGAGCCGAAACTATCAACATGGTGGATGGGAAAAAAGTGTTCCCTTTTCAGAGGCAGCCGGTGCTCCGGTAAGCGCGGCACGCACCTATGATATTTTTAATCAGAATGGCTGGGGGCGCAGTCTTCATTTCCTGGCGGGATGGTTTTTATTGATTCCAGGTTTAATTTATTTCATCGCAGGAATTTTCACCGGACATTTTCGTAAGCATCTCTGGCCAAAGGCAAAAGAATTTTCGCTGCGATTGTTCCGCAATGATATTGTTAACCACCTCCGTATGCAAATACCACCTGCAACGAATGGTCCGCATTATGGGCTATTACAAAAAAGTAGTTATGTGGTAGTGATCTTTTTCCTGATGCCAGTGATCGTGATGACGGGCATGACGATGTCACCCGCTATCACAGCTGCTTATCCATTTCTTTTGCAACTATTTTTTGGGGCTCAATCGGCCCGCACCATTCACTTCTTTACTTCCACTGCACTCGTTCTTTTTCTGATCGTGCATGTGGTGATGGTGATCAAGTCGGGATTCAAAAAACAGATTCGTTCTATGACTATTGGAAAATAACATGAAGAAGAAAAAAATCATTACCAGGCGCAAAGCCATTATCACAGGACTGACCTCCATTGGTGGACTGTTACTTGCCGGATGCTCCAAGCCATTGCCTCCCACGTATGGTAACATTTTACGCATGGGCGACAATCTTACGTATGTTGCACACCGCGCTTTGCTACCCGGACAATCGCTCGCCAAAGAATATAATTATAATGATATCTCTTCGTTTCCGGCTACCGGCACGACCAATCCGGCTTCTTCCAACGAGGACTACGCACGCTTACAAAAAAATGCATTTGCTGATTGGACGTTGTCAATCGAAGGGAGTGTATCACGACCAGGATCATATTCGCTTGCCGACCTTCAAAAGTTTCCTTCACACACGCACATCACGCGACATACGTGCGAAGAAGGCTGGACTGCTATCGCTCAATGGACGGGTGTGCCCGTGAGTGCAATTCTTCAAAGCGTAGGTATTTTACCCAGTGCACGCTTTATCAATTTCTACGCTTACGATGGCTACATTGACAGCATTGATTTGCTTGATGCATTTCATCCGCAAACCATACTCGCTTACGGCATGAATGGTCGCAACTTACCCGTGCCTCACGGTGCTCCTGTGCGCCTGCGCGTAGAAAATCAAATCGGTTACAAAAGCATGAAGTATCTGCAACGCATCGTTGTCACGGATGAATTTGTGGACACAGGTGATAGTGGATGGGCGTGGTATACAGGAATCTGATCGGTGCTGATCCGATTTTTACTAAAGACAAAAATTTTATTATTAGCAAATACTCCTCCATGAAAATGGAGTTACACTTAGTTTTTAAATTCATTTATACGCTATGAACTATTTTTTATTGAACATCAGGATTAAAACCCTTGCCTTTCTATTTGCCTTTGTGATTGCCGAGGCATCCGCACAAGTCACACAGCCATTCATATTTGGTGATGCTTTGCCTGATGCACCGGAACTGGCACTAAGAGGCACTTACCCGGTAGGCGTGCGCACGCTTGACTTTATCAATAACAATCAGGTTGATGTGCTGAAATCCAAAGAAGGTGTTGATCCACTTTATAATCGTCCATTAAAAGTAGAAGTATGGTATCCGGCCGTGTTAAAGCAAGGGGAAAAAGAAATCGTAACCTATGATCAGGTGATGGGACAATTCAATGATCCCAAGAGGCCCATCATCCCGTTTACGTTTTCAGGGAGAGCCGCCCGTGATGCTGCACCACAGTTAGCCGATGGTTCATTTCCCTTGGTTATTGTATCACACGGTTACACAGGATCGCGCCTTCTCTTCACCTACCTCACTGAAAATTTAGCATCGAAGGGTTATGTTGTTGTTTCCATTGATCACACGGAGTCAACCTTTAAAGATGCTGCGGCATTCACTTCTACGTTACTTAATCGTGCTAAGGATGATCTATTCATCTTGAATAAAATTGCCGAGTCAGGTAAGCCAGGCAGCAAAAGCTTTTTATCAGGACTGGTTGATGCTGACCACACCGCGCTGGTTGGTTATTCCATGGGTGGATATGGTGCGCTGAATGCAGCTGGTGCCGGCTATAGCAAAATAGCAGCTGCACTCTTTGCTAATTTTTCCGGAGGCAGTAAATCCATCGATGTAAGAACTACGGATCATCCTGAGTTCAAAGCTTCACATGATCCTCGTATCAAGGCAGTGGTTGCATTTGCACCGTGGGGAATGGAACGTGGTGTATGGGATTCGCTAGGTCTTCAAGGTTTAAAAGTACCCTCCTTTTTTATTGCCGGGAGTCAGGATGATATTTCAGGATACGAAAAAGGGACGAAAGCAATTTACAATGGAGCAGTGAATGCCGATCGTTACCTGCTTACCTATGAAAACGCACGTCATAATGTAGCGCCAAATCCTCCTCCAGTAGAATCACTGCAGCCAGGATTACATTTCGATGAATATTACAGATATGCAGATCCGGTATGGAATGAAAAACGCATCAACAATATCAACCAGCATTTTGTCACCGCTTTTCTGGGCATTCATTTAAAGAAGAAAGATTTTATCAAGTACCTGGAGTTAGAAGAGAAATCAAATGAGAAAACATGGACTGGATTTAAACCTCGCTCGTCTGCAGGGCTTGAACTGTTGCATGCTTCGCCCAGGTGAATCCGCTTCGAATGGATAACTTGTTGGTTTAAGTTATGGACACTTTTCTTTCATACCAACAAGGGCGAGGCACCACTCAGGAAACACCTGACATGGCGAAAAGCGACAACGCATTGCATATCTAATGTCCTTTCAATAATTTAGACAATTGAAAAAAGACCCCACTGTATGCTTGACACATTCTGCCATTCCATATCCGATGAAGCACAATTAAGAATTGCCCTCACGATGGGCAAGCTTGCCCTTCCGGTGTGGGAAGATTACTTCACTAAAAATCCAACGGCTATCGATCAGGTTAATGCACTGATCGGAGATGCCAACCGGGTGAATGGCGCCTTGGAAAAAATCGATATTGAATTTCCGAAACGGGCTATCGAAAAAATTGAACGGAGTCATGCGGCTGCAAAAGAGAAATCAACGGACAGACCTGTACCGATCATGAAAAGCGATGCCACGCTTTCGCCCTTGCTGGCAACGTGTATGCAGCCATTACAAAATCCTCAATGGGACAACACGTTGAATCAATCGGTACGATTAGTTTTTACATTGGTCTTTAATATCCTGGTGTGGATACTGTACAGACGTAAAACAGATCATCATGAAACACACATTTATGTTGCCGTCAACCAGGGTGCTGATGTGTTGCTGCGTGAGTACATACGATCTCAACGAAATATTAATGTAATCCTGAATGAGTACGAACACCATAAAAGACAGGATACGGAAGACAGCGATTGGGAAAATGCTTTAACGGTAGGAAGAAGCGAACCCCTTGACCAGGAAGATATTTATAGAAGAATCATCGGTGAAAAAGTAGTTAAAGACCAGCCGGGTACACCGCTGGCCAAAGAGGTATTAAGACAAATGCGCGAAGAAGGAAAATCATATTGGAACATGATGGACGAATACCTGACCGGAACAAGTACCACCTATTCGTACGATAAAGAAAAACAAAGTTATTCACGCCATGAGTTTGATGTGATCGTGGGCAGTTTTTCCAATACCTATCTCATGACAGAAAGTGACATGCTTGACTTTATAGCGCAACAAGCCTTGGTAGATTTAAGGGAGGCGGGGTTTGAGGTTTAATCTGTAACAGAGTGGGTATTATTAAATTCAAGACTTCTGAACCTTATCCTTCCCAGTGGAGTCTCCGCCTCGGGACTCCACGTCAAGCGTAAGTGAATGTGATCACTACCCTTCATCTATTTCGGAAATTCGTTCGTGCTCAAATACGACTATCTACCTTATTGCTCTGTTTTCAAACAAGTATTCTCAAATTCTGAATCTAGTTTTTCACTTTACGCGGAGTCCCCGTGGCGGGAGACTCCGCTTGGAATTGAAAGTTTTTCACGCCATGAGTTTGATGTGATCGTAGGCAGTTTCTCCAATACCTATCTCATGACAGAAAGTGCATGCTTGGTTTTATAGCACAACAAGCCTTAGTAGATTTAAGGAAGGCGGGGTTTGAGGTGTAAACAAAGAGGCAGCTATTGTTTAGACAATTGATTTGTCTATGGAATTTTCAGGGCGATAGGATTTTGTCGACTATCCCAAACTCGGATTATTTGGATTTTGTCAGCTTCATTTAAGTAAAAAAGCTTATACCTGTTTATCACCTTCACTCTTAAATTTGGATAATCCGTTTCAATACCAATCTCCGGAAATTCAGATATTAATCTGGCTGCTTCGTTAAAAAGAGTTTCCAGTTTCTTACTGTAGGAGTCTGATTTATTATGATCAATCCAAAAATGATAGATCATGAACCTGTCTTGTATTGAAGTCAGAGTCCATTCTATTTTCCTAGCCATTCTCTGATCATATTGTCTGCGGCCTCTGATGAATGAACCCTATTCTCCTTGATATCCTTTAGCCCCGTGTCAATTGCTTTGCGTTCATCACCAGTCAGTCGGTAAATAGAATCCATTTCCGATTCGATGTTAATAAATTTATAAATCTCCTCGAGTATTAATTCGTCCTGGATGGTCGTTATTTTATTAATGATCTGTAATTTGAGTTCAGTAGCTGACATATCATTGCACTTTTTAGTCGTATAAATATCGCTCAACTTCTTGTCCAAAACAAGCTTGCTGGCAACCTTCGATTTGTGCAATACCTAACTGGAATGAGTACTTACCTATTCTTTCGATAAAGAAAAACAAAGCTATTTAAGGCACGAGATCGATGTCATCGTAGGCAGTTTCTCTAATCATATTTTGATGACAGAAAGTGAGATGCTTAGTTTTATATCTCAACAAGACTTGCCCGATTTGAGGGAGGCGGGGTTTGAGGTGTAAGCAGGAAAGCAGTCATACAAATTCAAGATTTTCCTTTTTCTCAGTGGAGTCTCCGCCTCGGGACTCCAGGCTTACAGTAAACATATCCCTTGATGATGAGTGATTGTAAAAAACACTCCTTCGCTTTATCTTTCACTCTACGCGGAGTCCCCGAGGCGGGAGACTCCGCTAGGAATTGTGGTTCTGTACTTTTATTCATACAGATAAGATTCATTGTTATGTGCCATCTGTCTTACATTTTCTAATACTCTCTTCATATAGGTTTTCCAGAATGTCTGGGCAAAGAGAAAATTTACAGGGTATAGCAAAGCATTTTCTGAATGAAGTGTATAGGTGTATTCCACTAATACTTTATTCGGTTCCATTTCAGTTGTTCTCCATTCGCCAACAAACTTATAAAAACCCAACATCCAGGATTGAAATTCGCTTACTTCAAACTTCCAGTATTTATTTTCACTTCTCTCAATCACTTTATCCACGGAAGCAAAACCACCTTTTTGTGTCAACGATTTTGCTGCATACACTTTTTTACTTGCACCGGGTTGGCCCCAATGTTCGTCATCCGTGCAATGCGTTACTTTTGGCATAATGCCATAGCCAGTGTGAACCTTTGAAACATCACAAAGTATGGGTGTTTTGAAAGCTCTTTCTAAAGAGCATTCGTAAATGGTTGATACGTTACCTATGAATACCATATTTTAACTTTTCTCAGTGGAGTCTCCGCCTCGGAACTCCACCCCTATCGTAAACTAATCCAATTGATGATATGTGAACAAATGAACTTCTTCTCCTTCTAATATTCGTCTTAATTGCCCTGTTGCTTTTATTATAACTAATTGTTCTGTTTCAAAGCACTGGGTTCTCAGTTATAAATTTTGTCTTTCACTCTGTGCGGAGTCTCCGAGGCGGGAGACTCCACTGGGAATTAGGAGACGGCATCCCGAGAAAAAGAACAAACAATTTTTAATCTGCTAATTTCACTTACACGAATTATATTCTAAGACAATAAAGTCCAAGTCGTTAAACTTATACAAACCATCATTTACTTTATTAACGACCGAACTACAATCGTTTAATATCTGCCGCATTTGATCTTTGAAATTACTTTTTTTAATCTCAAAACTGTCTCCATCTTTTGTCAAAACAAAGATAGCAATATCAGACTGGTAGGAGTTTATTCCACCATATCCAGGGGGTCGTTCCACTTCCTTTATAATAACATAATTAAATAAGTTAACTTTTCCCTTAATCATTAATGTCATCAACACCTCCTTATCCTCCAATTGGACCGATTCTAAATACTTATACGGTGTTACGATTGCTCTTATTTCATTAGATGGCATCAAGAGTACCTTTGACTCAATAGAATTTTTATAAGCCACTTTACTTCCATAGCTAACCGCAATCTCTATAAAGCATCTAATCGTATCACCTTGCTTTGTAACTATCTGGCCTGATTCAAATCCAAATCGATTTTGTGCAGTTGATGATCCACTCAACAGAATGAATGACAATAAATATAGAAATTTACTCATGCGTCTAAATACTTACTCTTTTCTTCTTCCCAGTGGAGTCTCCGCCTCGGGACTCCACGTCTACTGTAAAGTGAATGTGATAAAATACACCTCACCTATTTCTAATATTCGTTTTGTGCCAAATCACTTTTATTTATTTCAACGCTCTGTTTTCAAATAAATATATTCTCAAATTATGAATTTTATCTTCCACCCTTCACGCAATCCCAAGGGCGGGAGACGATGCTGGGAATTGGGCATCACTTGGGGATTTTCTTTGGGTCTTGTCTAACGTCAAAGAATACAATTATTATTATTCTGTCGGTCTTAATTCTGTAAAAAATTCTTGTCTGTTTGGTTAGTTGAAATCCGTAGATTCGTTTTTCAGGAATTTCAAGTGTCCCTATCTCAGGAAAGTCCTCCAGCAAGTCTAGGAAATCTACAACTTTTTGTTCAAACGCATCTGCTATTAATTCTCCCCATTTCCATTTAATAAAATCCTTTAT
>JANOUH010000322.1:0-4277 GCA_031416795.1 Cytophagales bacterium
TGGGAGTTTGAATATATCGAGTCATTGCCATTGGAATACAATGACAATACCTATATCAGCAACCTTACCTCTATGTTGGCGTTTTATGCCTATATCGTATTAGGTATGGATTACGATTCGTTCAGCGAATTAGGTGGAACATCTTTCATTCAGAAAGCGCTTGTGGTTGTCAACAACGCCCAGTCATCAAACCGAATTGGTTGGGATGCGTTGAGCAGTAACCGAAACCGTTATGCATTAGTTGAAAATCTCAATAACCCTCAAATGGTTGAGCAGCGTAAAAACACATATAAATACCATCGGCTGGCATTAGATTCATTTGATAAGACTCCGGATCAAAGCAGGGAAATTGTATTGGAGGTACTTAAAAATGTGAAGAAAGTTTGGACTATTTACCCCAGCTCCATCTTTGTGATTTCTTTTTTGGATGCCAAGGCTACTGAGTTGGTGAACATATTCTCTGAAGGAAGTTTACCCATACGAAGAGAAGCCTACGACATTCTTACGGCTATCGACCCGAAAAGAAACATTTATCAAAAAATCATCTCCAACTAAGTAATTTCTATATACTTAGTTCTTAATTTAACACTCCATTTTAGTTTTATTCGATGCTTACCCATCTGATCATAAAGAACTACGCACTCATTAAACACCTGGAGTTGTCACCTTCTGCCAGGCTAAATGTCATAACAGGTGAAACCGGTGCGGGTAAATCAATTATGTTGGGAGCTATCGGTCTTTTGCTAGGAAATCGTGCCGACTCCAAAGCCTTGTGGGATGAAAATGAAAAGTGTGTAACAGAAGGAACGTTTGATCTTTCCTCCTATAAATTAAAAGAGCTTTTTGAATCAGAAGATTTAGATTATCAGAACCAGACAACCATCCGCAGGGAAATAAATCCCAATGGTAAAAGCCGTGCATTTATCAATGATACTCCGGTAACACTGGAAGTGATGCGCAAAATAGGAAGTCGTCTGATGGATATTCATTCTCAGCATGAAACACTGGAACTCGGCAGTAAATCTTTTCAACTTGAACTGGTCGATTCATTTGCTTCCAATGAAAAGCTGAAAGAAGAATATACACAGGTGTGGAGAAAATTCGTGCAGGCTCAGCATGAATACAATGCTTTATTGGTTGAATCCGATGCATTGAAAAAGGAATCTGATTTTATTCTTTTTCAACTCGATGAATTAGCAAAAGCGAATCTGCAGCAAGGAGAACTGGAACAACTTGAGTCTACTCTGAAAATCATGGAGCATGCCGAAGAGATCAAAACAAATTTCAACTCCATTCTCGAGCAATTTGGAAGATCAGAATACTCGGTAAGCACCACGCTGGCATCGATACGTGCACAATTTCAATCGATAGCTTCCTATTCAACAGAGTATGAACAACTGTTTCAACGCTTTGAAAGTGCACGCATTGAATTAGATGATATCCTTAGTGAATTAGAACAAGCTGAAGAAAAGATTGAATTTGATCCGCTCCAGACTGAGAAAACAAAAGACCGATTGAGTGTACTTTATCAACTCTTACAGAAACATCGGTTAAAAGAAGTAGCACAACTTATTGAGTTACGGGATTCGCTGGAGCAAAAGGCCACCAAGACCCGAAATCTTGATCAGTTGGTTGCACAATCAAAAGAAGCGGTCGTGCTACTAGAAAAGGAATTAAAGCAAGCCGCAGAAGCATTGAGTAAGTCGCGCCAGAAAGTATTCAAACCACTCTCCAAACATCTTATCTCTTTGCTGCAGGAATTGGGAATGCCTGACACACAACTCATCGTAGATCATGCCATTACCCCCCCTGCTTCACGTGGCATCGACAGCATTGAAATTCTCTTCACTGCCAACAAAGGAATGCAGCCTCGGCCGTTAGCGCAGGTTGCATCAGGTGGAGAATTCTCGCGGCTTATGTTTAGCATCAAATATGTGATGGCCGAAAAGACTGCCTTACCCACGCTGATCTTAGATGAAATTGATACCGGAGTGTCGGGTGAAATCGCCATTAGGTTGGGTAACCGCATGAAAGAAATTGCATTGAGGCACCAGGTCATTTCAATCAGCCATCTTCCGCAAATAGCTTCCAAAGCAGATGCTCACTTCTTTGTATTTAAAGATAACTCTGCCAGCCGCACCATAACATCCATCAAGAAACTCAATAATGAGGAGCGGGTGAATGAAATCGCTCAAATGATTGGAGGAGCCAGGCCTTCGGCCAAAGCCGTGGAAAATGCGCGTGAAATGCTTCATGCTCAGGCATAAGCAAGCCCAAGATTCACCTCAATCCCTTGAAAATTTATTTTATTTTACTATTTTGTGTCTGATTGTTCTTAAAAAAATAGGTTTTAAGGCCGATCACATGGACATATTTTCAAATTAATCATTTTGTATTATGAACATCTTTGTTGCCCGATTGAACTTTAAAACCAGACGCGAGGAGCTTGAGGCCGCCTTTGCGAAATTTGGAGAAGTTGCCTCAGCTAAGATTGTAAAAGACCGTGACACCGGTAGATCAAAAGGATTTGGATTTGTAGAAATGCCGAATGATGACCATGCCAACCAGGCCATTGCGGCATTGAATGAAACCGAACTGGACGGAAGAACGATTGTTGTTAAACCAGCCAATCCAAAAGCCCCTGGTGAAAGTGGGCAAACGCAAGGATAAGATTTAACATCCCCATGTATACAGAATAGCGAGACCATCATCTCGCTATTTTTCATTTTGCCACTTACATAAACCAGGGTTGTAATGGATTCGGTGAATCCTTACTTTGTCTCACATTTAAGAATATGGAAGAGCATTCAGACTCGCATTCAACTATTAAAGTAGCAGGATTTCTTGCAGGCCCCATCGCATTTCTATTGGTGAGTTCACTCGTAAGTGCCGACTTCATTTCGCCTGGAGCCCATAAGGTATTGGGTGTGGCTGCGTGGATGATTGTCTGGTGGATTACCGAATCAGCCCCCATACCCATCACAGCACTCTTACCGCTGATTTTGTTTCCCTTTCTTGGAGTAATGAAAATGAGCGAAGCCGCAGCACCATATGCCAATCCGATCATCTTTCTATTTATGGGCGGTTTTATGATTGCCTTAGGACTAGAGAAACACCGACTTCATGAACGTATTGCTTTAAATCTTATTCGTATTACCGGCACTTCTGGCAACGGAATCATTTTAGGCTTTATGATCGCCACCGGTTTTATCAGCATGTGGATCAGCAACACGGCTACTGCCATGATGATGCTACCCATAGCGATTTCTGTGGTCGACTTATTAAAAACAGAAAAAGGAAATACTCCTGGAAACCAATCAAAAGGTGAACGCAATTTTGGAATCGGCTTAATGCTAACCATTGCCTATGCCGCAAACATTGGGGGAATCGGCACCATAATAGGTACACCACCGAATGTGGTTTTTGTAGGACTGCTTAATCAGTTCTATGGCCAAAAAATATTATTCGGAGACTGGATGCTGATTGGTGTTCCACTTAGCATTATTCTGTTAGTATGTTGTTATTTTATCATTACAAAATTACTTTTCCCCAATCACTTAAAGAAAGTCCAGGGCTCTGATGAACTCATAAAAAGTAAGTTGAAGGAACTAGGCAGTATCAGAAAAGAAGAAAAACTGGTGATGATGATTTTCGGTATCACTTCTTCGCTTTGGATTTTTCAACAGGCCATTAACTTACTGTTAGGAAAAGAAATGTTGAATGATACCAACATTGCTATGATGGGCGGTTCACTCATGTTTGTTGTACCCAGCAGCCTGAAGAAATTTAAATTCCTGCTGCACTGGCGCGATACGGAAAAACTGGCATGGGGTATTTTGATCTTATTTGGTGGCGGCTTGTGTTTGGCACAGGGCCTATCCAATGCCGGCATTATTCAAGCGGTAGGGGCTGCTATTGCGGAACAAGGCAATGCCGTGAACTGGCTTTTGTTTGGATTGATTACGGCATCCGTTTTCATCACCGAAGTGATGAGCAATGTGGCACTCGTTCAGATTTTCATTCCTGTTGTTTTTGGTATTGCTACCAACCTCGGGCTGAATCCCATTTTGCTGGGATTGCCCGTAACGCTTGGGGCAAGCATGGCCTTTATGTTTCCCGTAGCCACACCGCCAAATGCCATTGTTTTTTCAAGCGGACATATGAAAGTGACCGACATGATGAAGGCAGGACTCGCACTCAATATTGTCTCTATCCTTTTCATCTATCTTTTTGCACGCACTTTTATTGAATGGTTGTTTGCATAAAAAAACCCGGAA
>JANOUH010000323.1:0-2468 GCA_031416795.1 Cytophagales bacterium
GTTATCCGAGATGTGTTTCCACATTTCTGTTTCAGCTTTTTCTTTGAAACTTGTTTTTGCTACGATCTCTTCATAACGCTTCGGATCATTACCCTTCACATAATCGACAGCCTGTTGTGCGAAGCGGAGTGTCCATGCACCAAGGTAGTTGGTGTACCAGTTATTGTGTACGTTGTTTTCATATTCGTTAGGACCTGTGACGCCTAAGATCATATACTTGTTTTTGTCGGTAGACCAGTTCACACGTTGTGTCCAGAAGCGTGCTATGCCAATGAGTACTTCCAATCCATATTCCGTAAAGTAATGCTGATCTCCTGTGTAGTCAACATAATCACGCATCGCATAAGCCATGGCACTGGTGCGGTGAATTTCTTCGAAGGTGATCTCCCACTCGTTGTGACACTCTTCACCATTCATGGTTACGAATGGATAGAATGCTGCTCCGTCCTTGAAGCCCAGTTTCATTCCATTCTCAATGGCCTTTTGCAAATGCTTGTAGCGATAGACCAGTAAGTTGCGCGGCACTTTTGGTTCGGCTGTGCTTAAAAAGAAAGGCAAGCAATATGCTTCGGTATCCCAATACGTGCTGCCGCCATATTTTTCTCCGGTGAAACCTTTGGGGCCGATGTTCAAACGTTCATCTTCACCGGTATAGGTTTGTGTTAGTTGAAAGATGTTGAAGCGAATGCCTTGCTGTGCAGCAATATCGCCATCGATGGTAATGTCGCATTCTTCCCACTTGTGAGCCCACACGCTGGCATGCTTCTGAAACAATATATCAAAACCAGCAGCAGCTGCTTCACTTAATTTTGCTTTGGCATGCTCCACCATTTTTTCCTTCACGTGATTCTCGGAAGATAAGACGGCTGCATATTTATAAATCACGAGTGGTCTGTCTTGCTTCAATTCCGTTTGCACGACATTGTCAGCATACTTCTCACGCGTGTTGGTGCTTACTTTTGAAACTACGCTCTTTCCATCCAACTCTACCTTGTATGTCATGGCAGTCGTTACATGGAAAAATGTTTTACGCGTTTGGGCGGTTACGATGGCAATACCAGGTGCTGATTCTTTGTACACTTCATCCCAGAATTTTTCATCGTAGTTGGAATCTTTGTTCACCACATCAGCATCTACCGAAAGGGTAAGTACAATGTCACCCGAAAAATTAAGTGCTGTAATCTGATAGCGAATAGCACCAATTTCACCATCGGCCATGGAGCAGAAACGCTTTGAATCAACAGCTACTTTTTTACCATCTGGAAACGTAGCCGTAAAACTGCGTTGGAGTAAACCGGTTTTCATATCCAGCACGCGAACAAAGTTTTCTACCTGGCATTGTGCAAGGTCAAGTGTTTGCCCTTCAATTTTTATTTTGATGTCGATCCAACTGGGAGCGTTCAACACTTTCGCGAAGTATTCGGGATAGCCATTCTTCCACCAACCCACACGTGTTTTGTCAGGGTAATACACACCGGCAACATAACTACCCTGGTGGGTTTCACCGGAGTAATCTTCTTCGAATGTGGCGCGCTGCCCCATGCGACCATTGCCTAAGCTAAATACGCTTTCAGAAATTTTGTTGTAATGAGGATTTAATCCTTCCTCGATGATTTTCCACTCATCTTGTTTGAGATATTGCTTCATAAACGTTTATTCAAGATTCAATATTAAAATTTTTATTGTTCTATTGAGATTACAACGTGCTCAACTCCGTCTCTTTAAAATCACCTGTCTTAGCAATCACTCTGTTGGCTTTGCCCAATTGTTCTGCTGAACCAACGCCCACACATTTCATCCCTGCGGCCAACGCTGCCTCCACACCAGCTTCGGCATCTTCAAACACTACGCACTGGGAAGGTGTAACTCCAAGCCTTGATGCAGCCAACAAAAATATTTCAGGATCAGGTTTAGTATGCGTGATCATCGTGCCATCCACCATCGTGTCAAACAAGTGTTCGATTTTCAAAAGCTCAATCACGCGCGGTGCATTTTTACTGGAAGAGGCCAATGCTACTTTGATGCCCTGGTCTCGTATACTTTGAATGAGCTCTGGGACACCCGGAAAAATTTCTTCTGGCCGTATGGACTCAATATATTCTACAAACCATGCATTCTTTTTATTCGCGTACCGCTCTTCCTCTTCTACAGAAAGCTGGACGTTACCCAATTCCAATATGATTTCCAGCGAGCGAATACGACTCACTCCCTTCAGCAACTCGTTGTGCTCCTTGGTCAGATTGATATTAAACTCACTGGCCAGGCGTTTCCACGCGATGTAGTGATAATGGGCTGTGTCGATGATTACACCGTCAAGATCGAAGATGGCGGCTCCAATCATGCGTGAGAAACCCATTTAACTAAATACGAAACGATCTTCCTACACATGGCCATTGGCTATAATCTTATTGGTTTCCTCTAATGATTTAAATACTTCAAATGTTTTCCCTTGTGTGCGCATGGCCCCG
>JANOUH010000324.1:0-12228 GCA_031416795.1 Cytophagales bacterium
GATGACTTTGATTCAAGTTTTATCGGTGAGCAGGAAGATGAAGAGATTGATTTGAGCAAAATCAGAATTCACGACCGCAAAGGCTCTTCCGAATAGCTATGAGCTGCGAGCTTTCAGCTTTGAGAATCCACTCGAGGCTCATAGCTCAAGGCTCTCAACTTTCTCCTAACCCAACAACTCAATTTCCTGCTGTCCAATGGACAAAAAACCCTAAATTGCGGCCTTTATTTTTAAGAGAAGTGAGCAAATACAGAGAATTTAAGGAATTGAACCTGGCCCAGGTGTCTTCTGAAATTTTAGCGTTCTGGAAACAGGAACAGATTTTTGAAAAATCGGTGACTAATCGTGAGGGATCACCCTCGTTCACCTTTTACGAAGGTCCGCCTTCCGCCAACGGAACTCCGGGTATTCACCACGTAATGGCCCGCACGGTGAAGGATATTTTCTGCCGTTTCAAAACATTACAAGGCTTCCAGGTAAACCGCAAGGGCGGATGGGATACGCATGGGCTTCCTGTGGAATTGCAGGTTGAAAAAGAACTGGGCATCACCAAAGACGACATAGGCAGAAAAATCTCTGTAGAAGAATACAACAAGAAGTGCCGCGAAACGGTGATGAAGTACAAAGACCAGTGGGACGACCTCACCATGAAAATGGGCTACTGGGTGGATCTTGAAAAACCATACATCACCTACGAGAAAGAATACATTGAATCACTGTGGTGGATATTGAAGCAATTGTACGATAAGAAATTATTGTACAAAGGTTATTCAATACAACCTTATTCACCCGCAGCGGGAACGGGTTTGAGTTCACATGAACTAAACTTGCCGGGTTGTTATAAAGATGTGAAGGATACTTCGATCGTTGCACAATTTAATGTGACAAGAGACGCGAAGTCTGAGTTTTTATTTAAGCAGCCAAAGGGTGATGTGTTTATTCTAGCATGGACAACCACCCCATGGACGCTTCCATCAAACACAGCATTAGCAGTAGGTGATAAAATTAAATACGTTCAGGTAAATTCATTTAATCAGTACACCCACAAACCAGTGAGTGTTGTATTGGCTAAAGATCTTGTTTCAAAATATTTTTCTGACAAGAATAAAGAGTTGAAGCTTGAAGACTACAAAGCAGGGGATAAGAATATTCCTTTTGAAATCGTTCAGGAGTCTGCAGGTAAAGATCTGGTAGGTCTTCGCTATAAACAACTCATGCCTTACCTCCAACCCTTCTATGATGCAGACAAAGCATTTCAAGTAGTGGCCGGAGATTTTGTGACCACCGAAGATGGTACAGGCGTTGTGCATATATCTCCAACTTTTGGTGCCGATGACTTTAGAGCGGCCAAGCAAAACGGTATACCAGCGCTTACCATCAAAGATGAATTAGATAACGAAGTGCCCACGGTGGACAGAAAGGGTAAATTCATTTCTGTAATTGGAAAGCATCTTGCAGAAGGCGTGAAGAAATTTGGAATCAAAACGCACAAGCCGCTGGGCGCGGATGATTTCTATGTGAAGAATTATACCAATGAAGATGAAACCCATCCCGACTATAAAAATACGGACGTTATCATCTCCATTATCTTGAAGGAAGAGAACAAAGCATTTAAAGTCGAGAAGTACGAACACACCTATCCACACTGCTGGCGCACCGATAAGCCGGTATTGTATTATCCTCTCGATAGCTGGTTTATTAAAACCACGGCATTGAAAGATAGAATGGTGGAGTTGAATAAGACCATCAATTGGAAACCAGAATCTACCGGCAGTGGTCGCTTTGGCAACTGGCTGGAAAATCTTGTGGATTGGAATTTATCGCGCTCACGCTATTGGGGCACACCACTTCCAATCTGGAGATCAAAAGATGGAAAGGAAGAACTGTGCATTGGCTCGCTTGAAACATTAAAGAGCGAAGTTGAGAGATCTGTAAAAGCAGGACTGATGAAACAGTCCATGGTCGATGGTCAATGGACCATGGACTTACATAGACCTTATGTGGATGAAATTATTTTAGTGAGCCCAACAGGTCAACCGATGTACCGCGAAGCCGATTTGATTGACGTTTGGTTTGATTCAGGTGCGATGCCGTATGCACAGTGGCATTATCCATTTGAGAATAAAGAAGTATTTGAAAAAAATTATCCTGCTGATTTCATTGCCGAAGGTGTCGACCAAACCCGGGGATGGTTCTTCACACTCCATGCAATTGCTGTGATGTTAAGCGAAAGCAGTGATGAAATCAAAGCGGTGAATAAAAAAGTAGGTAACGGTGGAGTTTCATTCAAGAATGTAATCTCCAATGGATTGGTACTCGACAAGAGCGGCAACAAAATGAGCAAGAGCAAAGGCAACGTGGTGAACCCATTTGAAACCCTGAGCAAATATGGCCCGGATGCTGTGCGCTGGTACATGATGGAGAATGCACCACCTTGGGATAACTTAAAGTTCGACTTTGACGGGATCGTAGAAACACAGCGCAGATTTTTTGGAACGCTGAGTAACACCTATTCATTCTTTGTTCTATATGCCAATATCGATGACTTTGTGAAAGATGAGATGAACAATGTTCCTTATGATAAACTTGCTCCTCTTGATAAGTGGATCATCACTAAAGAACAATCGTTGATTGAAGAAGTTACTGCTGCGTACAATGATTATGACCCAACTAAAGCAGCGCGAGCCATTCAGGAGTTTGTGAATGATCATTTATCAAACTGGTATGTGCGCTTGAACAGGAAACGTTTCTGGCAACCATCGTCCTCCGTAGCTTTAGCGAAGGATGGCACTTCAAAGGAAGGCAATGCTCAGTTATCGGAAGATAAACGCGCAGCCTATGAAACCTTGTACGAATGTTTGATGGTGACCGCACAGTTGATGGCGCCTATCGCTCCATTCTACAGCGAGTGGTTATACAAAAGTCTTACAGATAATATCCGCGATCGTGCCAAAAAGTTCAATACTCCGCTTCAGTATGAATCAATTCATCACACTTTATTGGTCAAAGAAGACTCAAGAAGAAAGGACGAAGAGTTGGAGAAGTCGATGGATTACGCACAGCGTATTTGTTCGTTAGTGCACTCTATCCGTAAAAACAGTAAGATCAAAGTGCGTACGCCACTTCAAAAAATACTTTTACCGGTGTTGGATGAAAAGTTTGCGCAACGCGTTCGAAGCGTGGAGGCGATCATCAAAGCAGAAGTGAACGTTAAAGAGATTCAGTATATCGATGATACTTCCGGATTACTCGTGAAGAAAGTGAAACCAAACTTTGCAAAGTTGGGTAAGCAGTACGGTCCGAAGATGAAAGAAGTATCGGCTGTGATCAACACATTTACTAAAGAGGACATTCAAGCCATCGAGAAGAGCGGAACGTTGAGCAAAGGTGGATTTGAATTAGTGTTGGAAGACGTTCTTATTTCTTCCGAAGACATCCCAGGTTGGGCTGTGGCATCTGAAAATGACTTAACCGTTGCGCTGGACATTACGCTTACAGATGAACTCAAACGCGAAGGCGTTGCCCGCGATTTTGTGAATCGTATTCAGAACCTGCGCAAGGACATGGGCCTTCAGGTGTTGGATAAGATTGCCATCGAAGTGGAAAAAGATGGCGAAGCAATAACGGCTGCCCTCAGCGAATACAAAGATTACATTAGCGCAGAAACTCAAGCACTGTCGTTGGAGTTAAAGAGCAGTGTTGCCGATGCCACTGAAGTGGATATGGATGAGTTCGTGTTGAAGGTGAAGATCAGAGTAAGTTAAAACTGAGATCACAATTAATGGATGTCCTGTGTAGCGGGAATAAACTATGGGTTATATAAAATATTTTTTGATTGCGTTGGGTGTGATCTTCATCGATCAGGCGAGTAAGTTGTTGGTTCATCACAACATGTATCTTCATCAGGAGATCAATGTGCTCGGTGAATGGTTCAAGCTTCATTACTTACTTAACCCAGGCATGGCCTTTGGCATTCGTTGGGAAAGTGAGTTCGGAAAGCTGGCGCTTACTCTTTTCAGAATCGTGGCGATGTTTGGAATCAGCTATTACCTGTATACCATGGTGAAGAAGAAAGCACACAACGGCTTTCTCATTTGTCTGGGACTTATATTAGGAGGAGCGATTGGTAACGTAATTGATAGTACGTTTTATGGCGTGCTTCTAAATAATGCTCCGGTCGATTCACCCACACGATGGTTTCACGGCCAGGTAATCGACATGCTTTATTTTCCGTTGTTCCATTTTCAGTGGCCCGACTGGGTTCCGTTGAAAGGTGGTGAATACTTTGAATTCTTCAGCCCCGTATTCAACATTGCCGACTCATCGATCTTTATTGGTGTTGCCACGATTCTGGTTTCACAAAAAAGATTTTTTGCCGAGCAATTTGCGGAAGCGTCTACCGAGGAAGTTTCCAGTTCAGCCATCCAGCCTGAGCAACGTTCTGAATCAGCCACCATGGTGAATTCAGCGGAGACTGTAAATCCTGAAACTCCAATTCAATCCGAAGAGAAAAATAAGCCGGATGCATCCTCAATCGATTAACTCGAAGGTAATTATGCCAACAGGTTGCGAATATCCCCAGATACTGCGATCTTTTGTCATATGAAGAAAGCTTCCGCTAAACGCATACCCAAAGAAATACTCGATCTCGTTCGTGAGCAATTGACAAGAACCGGTCATCATGAATCCGTTGGCACAGGGAGATGGAGTTTTATTCATGGCCTTCAAAAGGCTGTTAAGGATTTTGTTAAGAATACTCCCGCACTTGATCCACAACTTTCATTAAGTTATCCGCAAGGTCCATCCGAGGACTTATTACGCAGGGCATTCAATTTAAAAAGTCCGCCAGGGGCAACACACACGCTGCGTAACCTATTGGCTTTGTTCGCCACACAAAATACACTGGATTGGAATGCAGTGATCAACGAGCGTTTCCGCGATAAATACAAAAATCTTTTAGATGCAGGTGAAGATGATGCTGTCGATGAAGAGCCGGTAAAATCATTAGGTGCGGAAAACATGGATTCCTTCGCCACCAAGATTGCCAATGTGCTATTTGAAAAATTATCCAGTAAAGAAATTGATTTATTAAAGGAGCAACTTAAGGATGAGAAGCAAAAAGATACGTTTTCTGGAGAAGATATTGACGGTTTATACGTTCCATCGCTCAACGATCCACAGAAACCTGAATTTCCGCCCCGGCCGTTTTATGAACCACAATTTCCTGCCTCCAGAACGTTTCAAATAGAAGTTCCGGGTTTTACGAATGTTTGGTTGAAAGATGAAAGCACTAATCCCACCGGCACACATAAATCGCGCATGGCGTGGGAAGTGCTCATCAAAGCAAAGCGCTATCATATTAAAGAAGTTTCCATTATTTCTTCCGGCAGCGCGGCCGCAGCGATTCAGCATTTCTTTAATTTATATAAAGTAAACACAAAGTTGAAAGTGCTGATGGATTTTAACATCAGCAAGCAAATCAAGGAGGCACTGCGCAAAATGGGTTGCGAAATCTATGAAACCGATTTGAGCAAGCAATCCCTTACTGGCAAAGACATCAAAGAACTTACTCATAACAAAGAAGGCATTGACATTACCTATCGCGAAATTCTGGATCGCTATAACGACAATTATTATGATTGGCTTTCGTATGAAGTAATGAACGAAAATCCATCGTATTGTTTTGTGCCTTTTGGCACAGGCGATTTGTTTGTAAACATTTTGATCATTGCCGAACGCGAATTTAACAACCGCATCTACAAACACGATCCGCGTTTTTCTGGTGATATGCAAAAAGTCAGCAAGTGTAATTTTTTAGGCGCGACCACGCACGATTCCAACTCGCGCATGGATAAACTCTTTTCTTATTACCTGCCGTCATTGGATGATTATCAGTTCTACATCAATTCACTCATTCAAAATCAACGCATCGGCAACCTTTCGGGAATTCTGGAAGTAGATGAAAATTTTGTGGAGGAGGCATTGGAGATCATCAAGAAGCATTCCATCAGAAGTGAGCCTTCCGGTGTTGCCGGGCTTGCCTTGATGCTTCAAATGAAGGATGAGCTACCAAAAGATGAAAAGATGCTGATCATCAACACGGGCTCAACGATATATCCTTTCTAAGTAATAAGAACTAACTATTCACGATATGGATGAACAGTTTGTCCGTCAACAGTTTCCTCGTTCTTCAAAATATAATCATGAATGGATTAGATCCAGCGTGAGTGGCGGTGCAAATTCACTTTGGATGACCGAGTGGCTGGCAGAAGCCCTGGACCTTCGGCCAGGAATGCGTGTATTAGATTTGAGCTGTGGACGAGCCACTTCCTCAATTTTTCTTCATCGCGAATTTGGTGTTCAGGTGTGGGCAGCGGATCTACTATTTTCCCCAACTGAAAATTTTCAACGCATTCGCGATGCGGGTTTCGAGAAAAATGTCTTTCCAATGCGCGCAGATGCTCGGGCATTACCTTTTGCAGCCGATTTCTTTGATGCCATTATTAGTATTGACTCATTCGTGTATTATGGAACGGATGATCTATACCTTAGTATGCTGGCGCGATTCGTTAAACCAGGCGGTCAAATCGGTATTGCAGGAGCAGGACTTATGCAAGAGATTCAAGGGGTGGTTCCTTCTCATTTACAAAAATGGTGGACGCCTGACTTATGGTGTTTACACTCTGCAACCTGGTGGCACAAGCATTGGGAAAAAATGGGAATAATGGATATCGAGGTTGCGGATACTCTTCATGATGGATGGCGTTTGTGGCTCGACTGGCATCACGCGATAGCGCCCGATAACCATGTGGAAATTGAAGCGCTGGAGGAAGATCGTGGTCGCTATTTGGGTTATGTTCGTTTAGTAGGCCGTAAGCGTGAAGGTCTTCAACTGGAAGAGCCGATTCAGTCAATATCCACACAATACACGAGCAAGCCGCTTACTTCATAGCCAACCTGAATAGTTCATTGCCTAATTCAACCCATTCAGCATAAACAATCAAAAGGCAGTTAAGCCATTCCTTGTGATGGCAAAAGTTCCGTGATTCCTTTAAGGAAATTTTTATCCCTTGAAAATGAGATATATTCTTTCTGTAATCGGGATTTTGGTGGCAGTTATTATTGTAATCCTCTTTTATCAGTTGTAAGTGGATTGATTACCACCGGTCTTTTTATCAATTTTGAGCCATTACAATTATTATGGCTGAAAACCTGATCATCTCGCATTCCACAGATAAAGTTTCACGATATCAAATGCTGGTTCCTCAAATTGAGGCGCTCACTTCAGGAGAGCCTGATCTTATTGCTAACCTTTCCAACATTGCTGCAGCGCTTAGGCAATCGATGAATTTCTTTTGGGTTGGATTTTACATCGTAAAAAATAATGAGTTGGTGTTAGGCCCTTTTCAAGGACCGATTGCTTGCACACGTATTGCTTTTGGCAAAGGTGTATGTGGTGCTAGCTGGAAAGAAAAACGAACGATTATCGTTCCTAACGTAGATGAATTTCCAGGTCACATTGCATGCAGCTCAGATTCCAAATCTGAGATTGTATTACCTGCTATAAAAAACGGAGAAGTAGCACTCGTCCTTGACGTAGACAGTGATCAGTTCAATGACTTTGATGAAACCGATAAGGTATATTTATCACAAGTTATGAGCATGATTGAAAAGATGATTTGATCTGGAAAATTCCATGATGCCTTCTTCCGAATTTTATAAACAGCGCGAGTTTCAATTCAAACAGGAAGGCGAGCGTATTGAAAAAAAGATCAGACAATATTCCTGGAGTCGTGTAGCGCTCGTGCTGGTCATGGGCTTTTTGATTTATGCAGGATTTTCTCAGCCCTATTTTTTTTGGATACTGATTGCACCGCTAGGCGCCTTTATTGCACTGGTCAATCGTCAATCGTTACATAAAGAAAAAAAGCAATTGGCAAATTTTTTGGAGCAACTCAATCTCATGGAAGGAAAAAACTTTCGCTTTGAGGCAACTGAATTTTCTGATGGCAATCGCTTTGCAGATCCTCATCATTCCTATGGTCATGATCTTGATTTATTTGGACGGGGTTCGGTTTTTCAATACATCAATCGCTGCGGCACTCAATTAGGTGAAGAGCGATTAGCGTACGATTTAAAAAATCTGCCTTACCAAAAAGAGCAATTGCTGCAGCGAGAGGAAGCGGTGCGCGAATTAGGAGCGATGGTAGAATTTCGTCAGCAAGTTTGGGCCGTGGGCCGACAGATCAATGATCTTTCGTTTGACCGATCTAAGTTGCTGCGCTGGCTTTCTGAAAAACCGTTCATTTATAAAAATAATACTTACACGCTGATGCGTTGGATCCTCCCTACTATCACGTTATCTATTTTAGGTCTTACGATTTATGATTGGAGCTATTTTCCCCTGTTATTGGTAATGGCCATCACTCAGCTTACCATAGCCGGATTTCAGGCAAAACGGATTGGAGAATTTCAACGAGTGCTTAACTCGGCACGCGAAGTATTGAAGAACTATGCACGCATTTTTGAATTACTTTCACAACAGAAAATTGAATCTTCTTTAATGAAGAAGCATCACCAGATTGCGGTCAACGCATTTGAAAAAGTGAAAGAGTTTTCTGCGCTGGTGAATGCACTGGAATCGCGCATGAATCCGATTGCCATGCAGTTTGGAAATGGCTTGTTCCTTTATGATTTCCACGCTGTAGCAAGATTAGAAAAGTGGCGTGAAGAAAACGCAAGTGATTTACCGCATTGGCTGGAATCATTGAGCGAATGGGATGGATTACTTTCACTCGCGACACTTCACTACAATTATCCTCAATACGCTTTCGCGGAAGTGAATGAACAATCGGTGTTGGAAAGCCGTGAAGTAGGTCATTTGTTGATTCCTGATACGATTCGCGTTGCCAACAATTTTGATTTAGGTAAACCAGCAAAAATTTATCTGATTACCGGGGCTAATATGGCGGGCAAGAGTACATTCCTTCGCTCATTGGGAGTAAACTTTGTGCTAGGTAGTATTGGTTCACCAGTGTGTGCCACTCAATGGCGCGTGCCTTTAATGGCGTTGCGATCAGGTATGCGTACAACGGATTCGTTACAAGACCATCAATCCTATTTTTTCGCTGAGCTGAATCGCCTTCAATCCATCATGGAAGAACTTCGTTCGGGCACGCCTATGTTTATTTTGCTTGACGAGATCTTGAAGGGAACAAATTCTACAGACAAACAATTGGGCTCGCGCGAGTTGCTCAAACAATTAAAAGACATGAATACGTTGGTCGCGTTGGCCACCCATGATATTGCTTTAGGTGATCTGGCGCAACAATATCCTACCCAAATTGCCAATGCCTGTTTTGAAGGAAAGATTGAAAATGAGCAATTAACGTTCGATTACACGCTTCACTCAGGGGTTGCGCAAAAGGCCAATGCTACTTTTCTGATGAGGAAGATGGGCATTATTCCTCCGGAGGCATTATAGTTGTTTACGTTTTTCTTAAATTGATTTCACATTGAATAGAATCAATCAATGAAAACAGTCTTTTTATTCATTTTCTTTTTACCTCTCTTGGCGGTAGCTCAAATCGGAGCCAAAGTGCAGCATCAAGGTAAAATCTATGGAATTTGGCAAAACTCACAGTTTGGATATCAGATGACACTCATGCTTAATCCAGATGGCAGCGGGGAGTTTGATGGAGAGACGATAAAATTTACGACTGAGGGTTCTAAGTTATCTATTGTTGAGCAAGGTCAAGCCACCGTTTACACGTTCAGTTTACAAGGTAATTCACTGACGCTTTCTGGTGGCGATCTTGAGAAAGCGATCACATTTACAAGAAGTGGAGCAACTGAACAAGTAACTCAAACTCCGGCTATTGTATCTGATCCAACGGCAAAAAAAGTAAATGATGGAAGTGCTGGCGAGCTAATTGGAGTTTGGTCTGGCAATGGAGAGACTATTGAATTCAAATCAAATGCTCAGTGTATCTATCTTGGAAATACTTTTCCGTATGAGATATCACAAGGACATGTAATACTCACAACAGGACAAGGCAAGGTCATGTTTGCCTATTCTATCGAGGGCAATCAATTAAATCTTACTGCCAATGGACGCCAGGTGACTTATTCGCGCGGAGCTGCTAATGCAATTGTTTCAGGCAAAAACGCACAAGGCAGTGGTAACGTAGCGCAGGAGTTAGTAGGGAAATGGTGCTATATGAATAATTCGTTGAACAGTAGTACGAACAGATGCATCACACTAAATGCTGACGGAACCTACATTTATAACAGCGAGAGTTCGCGCACTGTCAATACATCTGAACTCTACGGAGGCACTGCCTCTCAAGGTGCAGATCAAGGCACCTGGTACGTGCAGGGTGACCGTATTTATTACAATTCACAAACACAAGGGCAGGGCTCTTACCGACTCGAAAAGAGAAACCCCCCGAAGAATGTAAATGATCCCATGATCGTATTGGACGGAGAAGCTTACGTGACAGCAACACTTAAAGCACCCTGGAGATGACTCTAATTACTTCCCAGTACAGACTAATCGAATTAATTTTTTATTACCTTCATCACTTCAAATCCAACTGAATATGCAAGAAAAACTCAATCGCAGAGACTGGTTTAAATCATCACTCGCCCTTACAGCAGGACTTGCTGTTACGCCAGCATTTGTACAGAACCTGATGGCTGCCCCTGTGAGTGAAGCCGAAAGAGCATTCTTTAAACAAGGTAAGTCTGCTGGCACTAAAGTGCGATTGAATTCCAATGAGAATCCGTACGGACCATCGGAGAAAGCAAAGAAGGCCATGATGCAGATTTTGACGGAAGGAAATCGATATGCCTTTAATGAGCTGGAAGAACTGAAAAAAATCATTGCTCAAAAAGAAGGCGTAGATCCTTCCTTTATTTTATTAGGTGCAGGCTCCGGAGAACTGTTATGTCAAACTGGTATTGCCTATGGATTGGAGGGTGGAAGAGTACTATCCGCCTATCCTACATTCGGCCTGTTGATGAACTATGCCCAGGAAATGAATGCTACCTGGGACAAGGTTGATCTTAACGAAAAGCTTGAGTTTGATTATGCAAAATTATTGTCCGCCATTAAAATCGACACACGTTTAGTTTTCTCCTGCAATCCCAACAACCCTACCGGCACGATGGTAGATTCTAATATTGTTAAATCATTCTGTGAGGAAGCTTCCAAGAAAACATTAGTATATGCCGATGAAGCGTATATCGAATTCTTAGAACCTTCAGAACAAAAATCGATGGTGCAGTTAGTACAACGTACACCCAATCTGATTGTATCAAAGACCTTCTCTAAGATTTACGGACTAGCAGGACTTCGCATTGGATACATCGTGGCTCATCCTGATGTATTGAAGAAGGTTGGAAAATATGGGGATACTATTTCGCCAAGTCAGACGGCATTAGCAGCTGCGAAGGCAAGTTTGGGTGATGAAGAATTTATGAAAATGACCCGCGAGAAAAATGCAGTAGCCAGAAAAGTATTAACTGATTATCTCGATAGCAAGAAAATATTCTATGGCAACCCTCGCACCAATGTGCTCTTGTTCTCAGCACCCAAAGACGGGAAAACGATTTTGACTCAACTTGAAGAGAGGGGATTTTTGATTCGCATTTGGGAATACCAGCAGAAGGAATGGTGCCGTGTTAGTATTGGTACTGCCAATGAGATGAAAGCATTTATCAAAGTTTTTGATGAGGTGACTACTTAATGAAATGGCGTGCGTGGACTTAGTGAGGTCCCCCATATGAAACCTATCCTATATCTTTTGATAGGAATTTTCTTCGGCTATGAGGCTATTGGTCAGGCCTTCATTACCACATGGAAAACCGACAACCCCGGTCTTAGCGCCAACAATCAAATCACAATACCCACCACCGGCACTGGATATTCTTATAGCATATATTGGGAGCAGGTAGGCAATAACTCAATTAATGGAACCTTACCTGGCCCCATTACAGGAACCATTACTATAACTTTTCCAACATCAAGTATTTACCGGGTGCATATCTCAGGGACTTTTCCCAGGATTTATTTTAACGGAGTAGACTCCAACAGTGACTACGAAAAGATTCTTACAGTTGATCAATGGGGCAGCATAGGATGGGAAAGTATGAACAAGGCCTTTGCTGGCTGTAAAAATCTTACTATGCCGGCTACTGATGCTCCGGATTTAACCCGTGTTACCG
>JANOUH010000325.1:0-1942 GCA_031416795.1 Cytophagales bacterium
GAAATGATCATTCTGCCTCGCTCGCTGATAATCGGGGAATGTTGTTGCAAAAGGAATGTTTTCAGGCAGGCTGTTTTTGAAGTCAACATACAAATAACCTTCGCTGGTTTTCTTTATGAGTGGGATCAAACACGCACAAACATTTAAGGGCTTCTCCAGTCCGGTCGGGTGCTTCTTGATTTTTTTTAGTTCGTCAACAAAGGATCCAAAATCCAAAAAATATTCATCACTGTCCACTTGAATATGCCAGCCCCCCTTCCCCATCTTTTCAGCAATCAACATACGATGGCGATTGCAATTTTGCCGTGCATTTAACGCTGGCAATGAAAAGCAATCTTCGTATATCATGATTTTTTTATCGCCATCAATTCCTAACACAAAATCATAAAAATCTTTATCATTAAATGGATACGGATTTCCCATCCAGGATTTTCGATCCTTATCAACTGCAAGGCAAATTAAATCTGCATGAGCATAAATTCTGGGCAACGATATTTTGAGAAGCTCCCAGTCATACGAAACACAAAAACCAACCTTTATAATAGGCGTAGCAATCATATTAGGTTTTTAGTTTATCAAAGAATGATCTCTTCCACAAATAGGGCATTAGTTCAGCCCAGACTTCATGACCGTTTTCAAAAGTTGGTTCAGGATTTTGATAAAATCTACCCACCATAGCTATCACTTCTTTAGCATTGACCACACCTGAGTTTTTAAATGATTCTGAACTGATAGTATCCAAAACATATTCCTTCCAGGGACCTTTGAGCCATTGAGTGAATGGGGTGCCAAAACCTGTCTTTATTTTCCGTCTGACAATCTTTTTTGGCAAGTAAGGTTCGATGGTATCTCTTAAAATTGCTTTGGTATACCCATTTCGTAGTTTGCTTTGCCAGGGCAATGAGAAACAATACGATACCAATCTATAGTCCATAAACGGCATTCTTACCTCAACACCGGCTGCCATCGAGTATCGGTCATAATTTCGCAATAATGTTGGCAAAATATAATAATGAAATTCTTTATAGAGTGCAGCGTTGAAGTATCCCAATTCTTTAACAAGCTCGTCTTCATTTGTAAATTTAAATAACTTAGCGAGATAGAATTTCAACATGTTTTTCCGGCCAGCAAATCCATCTACTACCACATTAAAATCACTTCTGTCAATATCTTTTAAATTTTTATACGTTGAGGCTATCTCCTTTATACCAGAAATATTAAATGGTTCATCTTTAACCGCATTAAAAATTGTGGTTCCATATCCGGAAAGCAATTCATCCGACATGTCCATCAAGGCTAACGGATACCCCATTTGCTTTCACTGCTTTATAGATTTCAATCATAGGAATCGGACTCGTCAAAAACAGTTCTTCAAAATACCACAGGTATTCGTTCATGGAATCAATTCCCTTTGTTGCATCAATCTCATAAAAATGTCCATTCAGATTTAATGAGTTGACAACAGTGCTCGCATATTCTTTTTCATCCAACTCTGTACCTTTAAAAGTAGCAACAAAAGCATTCTGCCAATCACCAGGTTGCTTCAACTCCGATTTAGTTTCATTTTGATTGCCCCAGTAATGCATGGCCGCAGCCACGGAGCTTGAGTCAAGGCCGCCACTTAAAGCAGTACCGATCTTTACATCGGAACGCATCCTTATTTTACACGAGTCGAAAAACAATTCCCTGAAATGCTCAACCTGCTGAGGATAACTTTCCTTTACGGGACTGATGTGATCTAACGTATTCCAATACTGATGGAGTTCAATTGTCCTGGCTCCGGGAGTAAGGTATGCAAAATGGCCGGCAGGAAATCTACGAATATCCTTAATCAAAGATTTATCCGATGTCTCATACTCATAAATATTTTCCTTACACCAAATAAAGTCATCACTCATGGTTACTTCATCCAGCAAAGGTGCAAGTGCCTTCATCTCCGAAC
>JANOUH010000326.1:0-3962 GCA_031416795.1 Cytophagales bacterium
GGAAGCGTGAAGGCAGGACAACAGATAGCATTGGTAAAAAGAGAAACCCATGCGGTTGTAAAAACCCGTATCAAAGAAGTGTACGTGTTTGAAGGCTTCAATAAAATCAAGAAGGATGAAGTTAAGGCTGGAGAAATCTGCGCCTTGGTGGGATTGGAAGGTTTTGAAATCGGAGATACCGTTTCGGATGTTGATAAACCAGAGGCACTTAAATCCATTGCCATTGATGAGCCAACGATGAGCATGCTCTTCACGATCAACAACTCTCCGTTCTATGCAAAAGAAGGAAAGTATGTTACTTCTCGTCACATCAAAGACCGTCTTGAAAAAGAACTTGAAAAAAATCTTGCCTTGCGTATGGGTGACACCGGATCGGCAGATAGCTTCATGGTATTTGGCCGTGGTGTTCTTCACCTGTCGGTATTGATTGAAACCATGCGCAGAGAAGGATATGAACTTCAGATTGGTCAGCCTCAGGTTATCTTCCGTGAGATTGATGGCCAGAAGTGCGAGCCAATTGAAGAGTTGACCATCGACTTGCCCGAAGTAGTTGCCGGTAAAGCCATTGAAACCGTTACCCAGCGCAAAGGTGAAATGCTGAACATGGAGCCAAAGGGGGATCGTATGATATTGAAGTTCCTGATTCCTTCAAGAGGAATTATGGGTTTAAGAAATTATTTGCTAAACGTAACGGCAGGTGAAGCTGTCGTGACCCATCGTTTTAAAGATTACCAGCCCTACAAAGGGGAGGTTCCAGGTCGTATCAACGGATCATTGATTGTGATGGAGCAAGGTGAGGCAATCCCTTACAGCTTACACAACCTGCAAGACCGTGGAAAATTCTTCATCAATCCAGGTGAGCCTGTGTATGAAGGTCAGGTAATTGGTGAACATAGCCGTGGTGGGGATTTGGTGATCAACGTAACCAAAACCAAGAAATTGACCAACATGCGTGCTTCGGGTTCAGATGAAAAAATGAAAATTGCACCTCCGCTCAAGCACACGCTGGAAGAGGCTTTGGAATACATTCAGGCAGACGAATATGTAGAGGTTACTCCTAAATCGATACGTCTTCGCAAGATTTACCTGAATGAAAATGAGCGCAAGCGCTTCGGTGGTAAGCAATAAGATAAATCCTGAAATCGTTCTTTTGTCTTTCGCGACTGCACCTCTTTAGTTTGGAAGTGCAGTCGCGATCGTTCATATTTGAAAGTGTAATCTTTCGATCGATGGTTAAAAATTTAATAATTCTTTTAGCGGTAGTGTTTACATCGCTGTCGGCTCACGCACAAGATCCAAAATGGCAGGAGTGGGAGACAGAGGCGGATACGCTCATGAGCAGACAAGATTTTGTGGGTGCGGCAAAACTCTACACGAAAGTGATTGATGCCAGCAAGCTGAAGGAGAAGGCGGATTATCGTGCTCTCTACAAACGAGGTGTAGCCTATTATAGCCAGGGAGATTTCAAAAGTGCTGTGAGCGACATGGATCGTTTTATTCCAGAGTATCAGCAAAGCTACCAGGCCAGGATTCTTCGGGCACTTTGCTATCGCGAATTGGGCGAAACCGACAAACAACTCGTTGACGTAGAAGAAGCATTGACGCTGAGTGGTGGCGATCCCCAGATTTTAAAATGGCGAGCCGGCCTGTTGATCGAAAAAGAACAATTTAATCAGGCCATCGAAGACTTACTGCTGGTAAGACAATTACAGGATGACCCAGAAGTAGAACTTAATCTTGGCTTAGCCTATTATTCAACGGATAATCTAGACAGCGCCTTGATGGCCATCAACAAGGCGATCGAATTGGAAGCAACCTTTATCCCTGCCTATTTATACGGAGGCTCTTTTTCTCTGGAGCAAGGACTATATGAATTAGCGATCAGGTACGTCAACATCGCACTCATGCTCGAACCCGAGAATGTGAATGCCTGGTTTTATAAGGGTTTGGCATTGATTGAGTTGAAGAAGGAGGATGAGGGTTGCAGCTGTTTGCGCAAAGCTTTCTATGCAGGGCAGGATGATGCCGGAGATTATCTCAAGCAGTACTGTTACGGTATTGAGGATTAGCCTTTTAGGTTTTTTTTAAAACCTTCACTCCCGATCCTAACTCTGAAGGGTTTTTGTATTTTTGCGCATGCCAGAACAAATACTAATTCTTGATTTCGGATCCCAATACACGCAGTTGATTGCCCGAAGAGTACGCGAACTGAATGTGTACTGTGAAATTTATCCGTACAATCATATTCCCCAAATCACTTCTTCTATTAAAGGAGTCATTCTTTCTGGAAGCCCCTGCTCGGTACGTGATGCCGGAGCGCCTGATGTAGACCTTGCTCTTTTCGGAAACATTCCAGTATTAGGTGTTTGCTATGGCGCTCAACTAATGGCGCATAAAAGCGGAGGCACGGTGTTGCCTTCTCAGATCAGAGAATATGGTCGTGCAAAACTGACTACCGTAGATCATCACAATGAATTATTAAAAGAAATTTCACTCGATTCACAGGTGTGGATGTCACATGCTGATACGATTGCCAGCATACCGGATACCTATGAAATCATCGCCAGCACACCTTCTGTAAAGGTGGCTGCCTTCAAGAAAAAAGGAGAACGTATATACGGTATTCAATTTCATCCAGAAGTAACGCATTCCCTCGAAGGCAAAAATCTCTTAAGGAACTTCGTAGTACACATCTGTGGTTGCGCCCAGGATTGGACTCCTGATCTTTTTGTTGAATCAACCGTAGAGGAACTCAAGAAAAAATTAGGGCAGGATAAAGTGGTGATGGCTCTGTCGGGAGGAGTAGACTCCACGGTAGCGGCCATGTTGGTTCATAAGGCCATCGGAAAAAACCTGTATTGCATTTTTGTAGACAATGGATTGCTGCGCAAAAATGAATTTGAGCAAGTGCTCACTTCCTATAAAGGAATGGGCTTAAACATAAAAGGAGTCGATTCAAAAGATAAATTTTATGAGGCTCTGAAAAATCTATCTGAACCAGAAGCAAAGCGCAAAGCAATAGGTCGCACATTCATTGAAGTGTTTGATGAAGAAGCGCATCATATTGAAGATGTGAAATGGCTCGGGCAAGGCACCATCTATCCGGATGTGATTGAGTCAGTGTCCGTGAAGGGACCATCGGCAACGATAAAATCTCACCACAACGTAGGAGGCTTGCCGGAGAAAATGAAAATGAAAGTAGTGGAGCCCCTGAATACGTTGTTTAAAGATGAAGTTCGCCAGGTGGGCAAAACATTAGGTATCGATCCTTTGATTTTAGGAAGACATCCTTTTCCGGGCCCTGGCCTGGGCATTCGTATTTTAGGTGAGATCACTCCGGAGAAAGTTCAAGTGCTTCAGGATGCAGATGATATTTTTATTTCTGGCTTGCGCAAGCATGATCTTTATGAAAAAGTGTGGCAGGCCGGCACGATATTATTACCTGTTTATTCAGTGGGAGTCATGGGCGATGAGCGTACCTATGAGAAGGCTGTAGCGCTGCGTGCCGTGGTGAGTGTGGATGGCATGACCGCGGATTGGGCGCATTTACCACATGACTTTCTCAGTGAAATATCTTCGGACATAATAAATAAAGTAAAGGGCGTTAATCGTGTGGTATATGATATTAGCTCTAAACCACCGGCCACCATCGAGTGGGAGTAGCGGCTTAATTTTTGATTTGCTTATATTGGATCTCCGTTAGCTCTTATGTTTGAATTGAACTCAAAGAAAATATCGTCCTGTCTTTTGTCTCTCGTCCTTGCGCTCGCAGTGTTCACTGCATCGGCTCAGGATTATAAAAAGCAATATCGCACCGCTAAAGATTTGTTCACCGGAGGCAAATACAGCGAGGCGATGGTGGCTTTCAAATCACTAACGGTTTACGACAAGGATAATCCTTACAGCGAGTACTCCTCTTATTATTATGCCATGGCGGCATACCGGTTGGGTTATATCACCGT
>JANOUH010000327.1:0-8152 GCA_031416795.1 Cytophagales bacterium
GCAAAAGCTGCCTTCGCTGCTTTCACTGATTCAGTCACATCCTGATCATCTGAATCCGGAACTAAGTTGTAGGCAGTTCCTACTGCTGGGTTGATGTTTGGGAGGTAATTACTCTTTACTGGTTCAACCAGTTTGCCATCAATGAAATTATATATTTTCTCCATGCCCGAATAAATTCAAGGCTAAGGTACTAATTGAGGAGATTATTAATACAATTGAAAATGAAGCCTTACTTTGTAATAAACAGAAAATCACTGTTTGGCGCATTGTCTCCAAATCCGCCCAAACGTGGCTGAATTTTTAGTTTTTCAACGTAGGTAAAAAGTTCCGGTATGGTAAGGACGCCATCATTACCACCTTGAGATCGAAGTGCATCTAAAAAATTCTTTGCAAAAGGTGAATGTTGACCGGGTATACCATCTGATACATAGGTCTTGCCACCCGAGGTAAGATACTTACGGGTTTTACTGATGAGTTTTCTGGCTATGAATTGTGCCTTGGCTTGCTCTTTATAAATATCCTCATCGGCACCACGGGCAGATGCCAGCGCCTCATCAAAGGTACCTCCAAAGCAAACATCCATACTAAGGAAAATGTGTTCGCAGGGAATATTATTAATGATGGAGCGAAGTCGGTTATGTGACAAATAGGATGTCTTTCCTTCATCATTGAGAAGTGATTCTGTAGTCACAACAAATCCTTCACCGAAGGTTTGATCATAGGTGCCATGTCCGGCAAAAAAAACGAAGAGTTGATCCAATGGTTTATATTTCTTCTCACCGTATTCACGCAATTTCTTTAAGATCTCCGACTGCGTAGGGTTCTCAATGATATCCACTTGAAAACCATACACGTTTTTCAATTCCTCAGCAATGGTGCGTGAATCAAAAACGGGATTCACCAGATCATTCCAATACTCATATTGATCGGTGGCAATAACCAACGCATAATCTGTTCTATCCAATTTGGTCGCATTGGCTATTGCCTCCACGCCCACATTTACTTTCTTTATCGCGGTGGTTTTGATGCCCGCCATATTCTCAGCGATAATCTGAATATTATTTTCTCCGTCCAGCAACGTTAACCTCTTCTCGGCAGTAAAATAATTTTTCTCGGCTTCGGTAGGAATGAGTGTCTGCATTCCGCGACTGGTCTTAAGATCACCTTCTTTGATCGAAAGAATCACACTCTTTAACGCATTCCCTGATGATACTTCAAACTTAACAACCACCTTACCATCCTCAGAATAGTTGATATCGGGTATCGGACTGATGATGTTAACAACAGGAATATCAGCCGTAATATTTTTTGCCCTGGTGAGATCTAATTCAAACTCGCTGGAGCGAGTGGTGAGATTTTGACCATTCAGAGTTATACCTATCACCGACAATAAGAGTGTGTATATATGCCATTTCATAGACTATCGGTTTACAATTATTTTTTTTGTCTGATTTAAAATCTTTCCTGTAACATCGCGGGTGATCATCCGGCAGAAGTAAAGGCCGGCAGTAAGATTATTTTCCTGATGATTCCATTCTGTCTTGTAGAAGCCAGCCGCATAGTCCCCATCCTGCAACACAGCTACCCGTGCCCCAAGCGAATTATATATTTCCAATCGCACATGAGCTTTCAGCGATGATTCAGATACCGTAAATGGTATCGTTACTTTCTCAGTGGAAGGATTCGGTGATGGATTGCCAAGCATACTCACTGACGGAATAATGTCTTTCAGATTCTCTCCAAAGTATAGCTTGAAATTCCTGCTGCCGTTTCCTTCAAAGACATAGTTGCTTTGTGACCGCATGTCTGTGATTGTCTGATCCTCTTCATCAAGTAAAAAAAGCTCCTTATAGTTTTCCCCTAAATCTTTGTTACTCCACCTCAACTCAATAGGATCGTTTCCTTCTGCTGTGGCTTCAAACTTCCACACATATTTTTCCTGCGTAGGAACTACACTCTTGGCAAGCAGTAATTTGTTCGATCGGAAATTAATTTCAACACGTGTATTTAAAGGGGGTGGATTAAAATCATCATAAGTGTCCTGCTCAACGAATGCATTTTCATTCATCCCCACGCCTGCTATTTGGTTACCCAATTCACCCTGCTTAATATGAATTGGGAATTCCCACGATGATGCACTTAAATCTGATCCGATAGCGGACTTTCTTCCTCCTGAAGTGATTCCCTTAAATCGCACCTTCACTGGCACTGGCACAGTTCCGACAACAAAGACAAACCCGCCTTCATATTGATCTAAAATATCTCCCGGTATATATTCACCACCTTTAAATACTTTAAGGGAACCCACACTACTTATATTGTTCTTCACCTCTTCCCACGAGATCGGTACAGTATAGGGATTGCCCACCATATTCCAACCGGGCTGAAGCTGGAGCGATAAAAAATCGGTTCGATTATTTTCAGGCGTGCTCGAATTTTCAACAAATATATCGGTGAGGTTCTTCATCAAAATCCAGTAGCCTTTACCTCTGCCAATGGACTTAAGTTTATCTGGGTATTGATCATACACATCGGTGCCGGCATAGGAAAGCAGTCGCCAGTTGGCTTTATTTGCTTCACCCAGTTCATTAAAAATTGTACTGATCTGATTATCTACCAGGTTGTGAGGAATCGAGATGATTTTATAACTGCTTTCTGTTTCACCAAATGAAAGTCCTGTGATTTTTGGTTTCGTACCTACAAACTTGATGTACGAATAATAATAGGTGTTTGCCGTGGATGGTGCTCTTCCCTTATTTTTCGTAGGAGTCGCATTATCCTCTGCCTCAAAATAAAACTCGAGGCCCATATTATCATACCAGGTATCAGCGGCTGTTGCTGTGAACTTTGTATTCGTTGCTGTGCCTCCACTGGATAACGTCATCGGGGCTGAAGAAAATGGAGTTGACTCCAATGAGCCGATGCCCCGATAATATATTCTTGTATTGGTCGAGGATATCGACTTATTATCAATCACGGTAAGTTCAAATACTTTTGCAGTGCCTGTTTCAAGGTTAGGATTAGAAGCCGAGTAGGTTAGTACTGGCTTTGCTACATCGGGTTCATCCAAAGTGGTAAACGTCCAGGTATTTTGATCATAAATTACTTCATAGGAATTTCCAAAAATATCTGTGAAGGCCCCTTTATCGACAATAACAAAATATTTTTTGAGGTATGAAATAGCAATGGAAGGTGTAAAGGTTACGGTCTTACCATTGTCACTAATTGCTCCGTTAACCACATCAAATGCCTCCACAGGATTAGATATATTTAAATATTCAAACAACCTTACTTTTTTGGTACTAACGACCTTTACCGCTTCATTAAATTTGATTGTTATCCTGAAATTAAGAGGAACATTTACATCTGTGTTGGTCGGGCTCAGGGTTGAAACAACAGGGACTGTATTGTCATTTGGTATAAGGATTGCCGAGCTTTTTAATACTGGTCTGTCGCTTACTACTGCATAGGCATAGCCTGAATTCTCATCCATCTCTATCTGAACAGCATTGTCAGCAGAAAAACCAGCTACACTTTGCCATGATTTTCCAAAATCTCTCGATAGCCATAAACTACCCGTGTTTTCATTATCAATGAAAAAATATCCATTTGAGGTAATCTTTAAACTCGATCCTGCAGAAGGAGCTGAACGATTAGTCCAGGTATTGCCATCACTAGTTTCATAGATTCCTCCATTGCGACTAAGGGCATAAATTTTTCCGTTAAAGAATTTTACGCTTCCCGCTTCTAATACCTGTTCCATTAACGTAGCAATGCCAAAGCGCACCTGATAGAGCTCTAATCTAACAGTTGCACCATTATAGCCACTATAATAAACGGTACCGTCTGATGAGGCTGTCACCGATTCAATGTTGAAGATTGCAGGAGCGGGTGCTAATATTACAGTAGTCCAGGTTTTAAGATTTGTTGATTTTACAATCGTTCGAATTCCAGCCACTTCACGTTGTGCATAGTAGTTTATGCCATCCGGTGTGGACAATAATGAATAATAACCATTTTCTGCATTCTGGTTAACCCAGGTATTTCCACCATCCGATGAAACAGCAATCGCACCTCCATAAGCAACAATATTTCCATTGGGTAGCTTGGTGATATAGTCAGTATACACTCCTGAATTGACAACTGAAAATGTAAGACCTCCATCATCCGATTTAAAAAACTGACCTCCCCATCCACTGATCAATATTCTTGAATTAGATAAAACGATTGAGCGGAACCGATCAGAGAACATTCCTTTGTTTGTCTGAAATATTGAGAATGAAGATCCATCATTAGTAGATAGATGAACCCCTTCATATTGAGTTCCGGCATAAAGGGAAGTATTGATCCACACCAGATCCTCAATCTCTTTAAGAAAAGAAGTATCGGTTCTTTTCGTCCAGGTAACTCCGCCATCGGAAGAACTATAAAGAGCGGTATAATTAGAAAAATAATATTGATTGTTGGAAGGCGAGAAATACACTTTCCTAAAACCTTTATTGCTACCTTCTATACCTGGCAAATTTCCTTTTATTGATACCCAGGAGGTTCCGCCATTGGTCGTTTTATAAATATTGTCAGTGGTGACAACCGCCATCGCTCCACCTTCTAGTGAGGTAATGGAAAACACTTCCTTATTATTGGAAAGGTCAATTCCTGATACCGCACTCCAGGTTGCTCCGCTATCCGTTGATTTCATTACCGCAGTTACACCGTTCTCGTACTTAGCGGTCAATAGATTTCCTGTGGATGAAACAGCGACAGGACCAAAACTTCCAGAGCTTGCCGTGGCTGGTTTAGTATAGGTAATACCGTCATTGGTCGTGAGAAACATTCCACCACCTGTACTCATTACCAGATTGCCATTAGAGGCCTTGACCATTTTCCGCATATCTCCAATAATGGAGGTTGTTGGTGTCAACATCCAGGTGCTTCCGTCATTCGTGGAGGTGAACAATTGATAGCTGGAGATTAAATACAATTTTCCGGTGCCATCAATAGTCACATCATTAATGTCGTAGATTAATCCAGGTACAATGAGACGATCCCATTGGGTTGTCACCGTATTGTAGCGATATATTGCATTACTTGAAACTGAAAATAATTGGCCCGCAGAATTCCTAAGCAATTTTTTAGATAATCCTCCATAAGGTCCATTTAATGGTTGCCATGAAAAATCAATTACCGCAGGTAACTCAGCGGCTGGTAAAATTAAATTACCTGAAAGTTTAGAGACAGGACCTCCCCAGGAAGCAGCATAAAAATTATTGCCCGCATCCTGAGCTATATCTTGTACGGTACCGTTGCCTGGAGTACCAAAACTTCTCCAGCTTCTTCCATCATCTTGTGTTACGAGCAAGTTTCCATTTACGGAAATACCAATGCCTCCGGTTAACTGACGGATTGGTAACAAGCGATTATGAGGATATGAAATTGTTGTCCAGTTCACACCGGCATCAGAACTGATAGCAACTACATTTCCATCTGACGCATAAATTTTGTTGTTGAGTGTAAAGAACCCTTTACTATCTATTGAACTGGAAACTATTGGAGTAACCAATTTTGTTGCAACCCAAGTGGTGCCAGAGCTATTTAGTTTCCAGTATTCAGTTTTATTGATTGAATTATTATTTAATGAAAGAAAAATGCTTCCGTTAAAATAAAATGCATAGTCTCCAGTGTATGATACTGGCAAACCAACAACCGATATAGTACTCCAGGTTTCCCCTAGATCCGTGGATTTGCCGTAACCACCTGGCCCAAGTCCATAGACGTCATTGGTACCTGGAACGGGCACATAGAATTTATAAGCGATTGGGTTTTTTTGAATCCAGGTGGACCCATTAGTAGATTTAACAGTTCCATTACTTGATTCCAGGAGCAACGAATTATTGTCCTGAAGTTTAACCAACTTTTGCCCTGACCGTGCACCATACATTTGAAATGATTGAGGCTGCCAGGCAAATGAAGCTCCTTGATCAATTGAGGTCCATACTCCATAAGTAGCGGACTCTTCCTTCACTACAATTGTTCCGTCTAACAGAACCTCGATATCTGAGCCCAATGCATCTTGAATTGCATTTGGAAAAGTCCCATTTGAAAAAGTCCAGGTTCCACCTGCATTGATGGAGCGGGACACCCCAGTGCCTTCTGAACCTGCATATACTTCGGTTGAACTCTTCCAGGCAAGAGAAATCACAGCATTTGGGCTGTGAAAGTTAGGAATACTTCGTGTTGTCCATGTTGGAGTTAACTCATCAGTCAACTCATATAAGGTGCCATCTGCAACTAGATTTAGTTTCCCCGCAGGAGATAACGACCATAAATTATAATTTGAAATATTGGAAGATGCCGGTGGTGCAATATTCGTAAATGAGCCAGCGCTACCCGTTGTAGAAGAAGCAATGTTTGTTGCGGTATTAGCGCTGTTGCGATAGGTGATATAAATTTTATTAAAAGCGTTTACACCAACGCTAAGACTAGCATCGGAGCTTGTGACTTGCTTGGCTAATACTGTAGTCACTTTCGATGCATCCCAATTTCCGTCTGCAGCAAATGCATGCTTAAAAATTCCTTGATTTGTGCTCCAAAAATATACATCACCTGTGGACGTATACGTAAAGGAGTAAGTTCCAGTACCTGCTTCAGATACTCCTGAAATTTTCTTCCAGGTTACACCGCCATCGGCAGAGACAAAGACACCATCAGAACTAGAATTTACAAAAACTTCGCCTATTAAAGGCAACTTAGCAAGTTGAGAGCGCCAGCTATTGGTAAACCCACCTCCTTGATTTTTCTTTATCCACGTTGATCCGCCATCCTCTGAAGAATAGAAATTGTAAGCATCAGTATAATAAAATTTACCTCCAGTCACCAACAACGATCTGAAATAAGGACTTGAACTTGAGGCGGTAAATTCTTTCCAGGTAGCTCCATTATCACTGGATTTGTAGGCATCCCATGACCATGAATCAAGTGCGTAGATATCACCATTAGCTGGATCAATGTTAACAGAGAAAATGGTGCCGCCAGAGATGCCATTTAAAGACGTAAAGTTGTTCTGAGCTAAGGCGGAGAAGCTTGCAATAAAGAGAATAAGTGCAGAGAATATTTTTGTCATACGTGTTTTCAATAATGAATAGCTCATTAATTAGTAGCGGGTGCCTTAGGAGGATTGGGTAACGAATTTTCGTCACCGCCACCACTTATTAATTGAGTTGCAAAATATCCACCTGCTAAGATCGGAAGCACTTTTAGAAGCAGTGGAAACTTCCGTCTGACTTTAAATTTTTGTGTGTAGATGAAATCATCTGCATGTTTAGAATCGGTCATTTTAATGCGATAGCCCTTGCCCGGCTTCAGGCGTGAGGCAAAGTTGAGTGAATACGATCCGTTATTGGGATGATTCAATTCTCCCTGCAATCGCTGATCTTGCCTGAATAGTTCTATGTGCACAGGATTTGTATTTCCGGGTCGCCAATCAAGTGGATATGCCTTTCCTCTGCTGTAACCTTTCGGTGTAAGAAAGGTCTTTAACCTGACAAAAGGAATATAAACACTCGCTCGTAACTCTACCGCCAGTGGACCTTTGTAATCTCCATACTCTTCTCGAATAGCCCAGGTAATCTGTCGCTCTCCGGGTTTTACCTCCTGACCCACATCGCCACTCACTTTGGTTACCGGGGCCGAGTAGTTATCCTTCGAAGTATATAAACTCACCAAATACTCATTATTAAAATTGGAATCATCAATTTCATAGTGAACAACCAGCTGGTCATTGACTAACTCCATTTTTCGGATGACGATTTTTTGGGCTGTCGCATAAATTTGACAACCTAGCACAACCAATATTAAAAGAAGAAAATTCATAAGCACACGTTTACCCAATATGTCTAAAAGTAGTCTTTAATGAGCATTATGCAACACCGGATTGAGGTATCCTCTTAAATGAATGGGTCTGAAAAATGCACCCCATTTGAAAATCGTGATAGGGTTAAGGAACAGAATTCTGTCTAAGCGCCTAAGACAAAGAGTACAACAAGATCAAACAGTGATCAAATTACTTCTTCGTAATCTTAAACTCCACTCTTCTGTTTCGTTGGCGGTCTGCTTCGTTCGTATTCGGAGCAATAGGTTGTGTAGATCCATATCC
>JANOUH010000328.1:0-5905 GCA_031416795.1 Cytophagales bacterium
CTTCCTAATCGTGCGTTGCCGGTGTGCATTAATAATTGTGCGGGTGCGTGATTGAACTGATCCGTAGTTACTGCATTTAATATGGCCATATCATCAACCACCGTTGATAAGTGTGGAAGATTTTCGGATAACCACAAACCACTTTTTCCATGCTGACTGAATTTAGCCTGGGGGCCTAACATTTTAGGAACACCGCGAATGAAAGCAAACTTTTTTCCTTCGAGCAATGAAGGCGGGCAATCTAATCCATCGAGTTTGGATAGCTCAGGTTTGTAGCTGAACAATTCCAATTGTGAAGGAGCACCAGCCATGTGAATATAAATCACCGATTTTGCCTTGCCGGGAAACATCGGAGGCTTGGGCGCGAGTGGATTCGTTGCGTCAAAGAAATTATAATGATTTGCAATAGCGGGCGTCTTTGAATCACAACTATAAAACAATGATCCCAACGCCAACGCGCCTAAGCCCATCGCACTTTCTTTTAGAAAATGCCTGCGGGTTTGTTGTTGCAACGTTTTATACTCCGCTTCTTTTTGTAGTCGTTGATTATGAATTTCTTTTTGCGTCATGATGCTTAGTTTTTATTTACCCACTCATCCAGGTTTAACATGGCGCTGGCCACCACCACTAGTGCAGCTGTTTCAGGTTTGGGTTGTGCGTCTTTTGTTCCAATGATTTCGATCGTTGCCTTTTCATTTTTAATGAAGGTACTGAGTGACTTTGTATACAACTCAACCAGCGCGTTCAGCTTAGTTTCTGTAATCGGTTTGAACATCATGTGCTCGTATCCTTTGCGGATTTGATTGTTCACATCTTTGGTATCCAGCTCTTGCATTTTGAATGCAAAGTTTCTCGCCATGACAAAATAAGTGGAGTCGTTGAGCGAGGTGAGTGCTTGCAATGGAGTGTTGGTTCGTATTCTTCGGGTAACACAAACTTCTCTTGCTCCACCATCAAAGGTGATCATGGTAGGATAAGGAGCTGTTCGTTTCCAATAGGTGTAAAGCGCTCTGCGATTTTGATCTTCGCCCTGGCTCATCACCCACTTGTCGCCATTGTAAGGTGAGCGCCAGATTCCTTCAGGCTGAAAGGGCATGACGCTTTTACCATACATCTTTCCGCTCAGTGAATTACTTACTGCCAGGGCCTGATCTCTTAGTTGCTCTGCAGATAATCGTATGCGAGGACCGCGTGCATAAAATTTATTCAAGGGATCTATTTTCTGAAGTTCATCGTTGGTCTTTGAATTCTGCCGGTAAGTGGCAGACATCACCATTTCCTTCAGGAGTTTTTTTAAGCTCCAGTCAAAATTGTTCATGAACTTCCATGATAAGTGGTCCAGTAATTCCTTGTGGGTGGGAGGTATCCCCTGCGTTCCAAGATCTTCCAATGTTTCCGCTAATCCCTGACCAAATAATTGCTCCCATAAACGATTCACCATCGTTCTTGAAACCAATGGATTTTTTTTATCCACCATCCACATCGCAAGGCCTAGTCTGTTTTTTGGTGCATTCGCATCCATCGGGTTCATAACTCCTGGAACTTCAGGCGTCACCACATTGCCTTTCACCAGCCAATTTCCTCTCTCGAAAACATGGGTGGTGCGGAGTAACTCATTATTATTTTCAAACAGGATGGGAGTAGTTTGAACTTCGGCATACATTAACTCAGTGAAGTTCTTTTTCGCTAAGTCAAAGCCCGGCTTTCCTTCTCCCGGAAACTTTTCGCCAAACTGAAACCATTCAAACATAACTCCGGTTTCGTCAAATGTTTTGATCGTTGGATTCGAATATTTGAAATACAAATTGTGTCTTCCTGAAATTGGAGGAAGTTCGGTTGTCTCTATTTTCCAGTTATCCAAACTTCCTTTCGAGTTGGAAAGCGAAACCGTTTTTAATAACGGTCCATTTAAACTATCCAGATAAATGAACCACTTGCCGTCATTAAAATTGCTGGTATAGCGAAACATCAATTGATTCGTATTATCAAGCGAAACATTGGGCAGTCGGCACGATCCGTCTTTTCGCAGGCCCGCATACCAGCTGCTGATCAATGCCGCATTCTTAAATTCATCACACTGCAATGAGTTGATGGTAGGCTGCCATGTTTTTAAGAAGGTGTAATACTCATTACTTTTTTCTGTGTTAACATGCGCGGTGAGCCAATCCTTAAGTTGCATGAGCTTTACACTGTCTGCTCCTTTATATTGACGCAGCAATGGATATTCTGATTGCGTGTCCTCATCGCGGGTGTTATTAAAGAAAGCCACGAATTTATAATATTCATCATGTTTGAAAGGATCGTAGGGGTGGCTATGACATTGCACACAGTTGAAACTAGTTCCCATGAGTGCGCCCCAGGTGGTATTCACCCGATCTAATACAGCAGCTGTTCTGAACTCTTCATTCTCGGTGCCACCTTCATCGTTGGTCATGGTGTTGCGATGAAAGGCCGTGGCAATAAATTTATCATCATCAGGATTGGGCATTAAATCACCGGCCATCTGTTCAACAATAAATTCATCGTAGGGTTTATCTTCGTTGAATGCATGAATCAACCAGTCGCGGTATTTCCATATCGTGCGACTGCGATCGGCCTCATATCCGCGTGTGTCAGCATAGCGGGCAACATCCATCCAGAGAGCCGTCCATCGTTCTCCGTAGCGAGGTGAAGCCAACAAATCATCAACAAGATTCTCGTATGCCTTCCCGGAATTATCACTTAAAAATTTTGTTGCTATTTTTTCATCAGGAGGTAAGCCGGTTAAGTCGAGGCTCACCCTTCTCAGCAAAGTTGGTTTGTCCGCTTCCGCAGAGGGATTTAATTTTTGAGTATTAAGTTTCTCCAGTATAAAAGGATCGATCTCATTTTTTATCCAATCATTTTTGATGGCAGGAGCTTCATCTTCTTTTACAGGAATATAGGCCCAATGCTCTCCCCATTCAGCACCCTGCTTGATCCATTGGGTCAGAATTTCAATTTCTTCTTTAGAAAGAGCCTCATGTTTATAGGGCATTCTTTCTTCAGGATCTTCGATGGATATTCTTCGTATCAACTCACTCTCATCCGGTTTGCCGGGAATGATGGCTGGCTTTCCTGATTCTGTTTTTCCCAATGCTTCCTCCCGGAACAATAAACTAAATCCTGCTTTTTGTTTTACTCCACCGTGGCACGTGATGCACTTTTTATTGAAGATTGGTTTTACCTGTGTGTTGTAATCGATTTTTTCAACAGGCCAGTAGATGTAAGCGACCACCGAGGCCACCAGCACAATGGATACAATAATAGGGAGTAATCTTTTCAAGTTTGCTTTTGTTTTGTCTGTCTGATTTTTCTCGTCAATTGCAAAGCGGTCGAATGCCTTCAAAGAGTAATTTACTCTTTTTATAAAAAAATCAATAGTGATTTGAGATAAGCGGTAAGAGAGCTTTTACCGATCGGATTTGCTTCCGGTTAAATTTGTATCAGGGCCATCACTGGATATTCACACTATGAACCAAATAGCTTTTTAAAGAAGCCTTTCTTTTTTTTCTTTTCCTTCTCGCCAAAAGTGCGCGTTGATTCTTTCTCTTTCTTCCCAAAAATTTTCTCCAACACATTGGTATCTGTCTTGAATAGATCGCAAGAAAGCTTTTGCTCGAGATGGGAAGGCAATGGAGGGAAGCGGGCCTGGCTTAGCTTAGTAAGCTCGGGGTCTGCATTTACCTGCTGAAAGAATGTGGCCACAATGGGAAGAGCAGTACTTGCTCCTTGCCCTAAGGCGGTGGAACGAAAACGGATTCGAGGATCATCTGCACCAACCCACGATCCGATTACCAGCTTTGGTGTCATCGCGATAAACCAGCCATCCGCATTGGATTGTGTTGTTCCTGTTTTTCCTGCCATATCATTATGAACACCATACTTTGATCGCATGCCTGCACCGGTGCCCTCATTTACAACACGCGTCAACATGTGCACCAGCATCTTCGCGTTATCTGCAGACAAGGCTTGTTCACCTCTTTCAGATTTAAAACTTTCCAGTATAACATGATTGCGCGAAGCAATAGAGGTTATATAGTAAGGTTTAACGGAACGTCCATGATTTACTAAACAGGAATAGGCTGCAACCATTTCTGTTACCGATATACTTGGCGAACCCAATGCCAATGAGGGCACCGGCTCCAGCTCACTGGTTATTCCCATTTTGCGGGCTAATCTTATTGTATTGCCAATACCGGCTTTTTCAAGTACATGCACCGATACTGTGTTTACGGAATAGGCTAAAGCTCCCTCCATGGAATATTTCAAATCATAATTCTCTTCAGTATTTGAAGGAGTCCACTCTTCTGCACCTTGATAGGTTGTTTTCGCGGCCGAAATGAAATCGCATGGGTTTTCACCATGCGCTAATGCGGCAGCATAAACAATCGGCTTGATGGTGGAACCTACTTGTCGCTTGGTGCTCTCCCTTACGTGATCAAATTGAAAGTAATTGTGATTGATGCCTCCCACCCAAACCCGAATAGCTCCTTGTTTTGGATCCATGGCTAAAACTCCTGCATTCAAAAATTTCAAGTAATGTTTAATGGAATCAATAGGACTCATCGCTGCTTCTTTCTCTCCTCGCCAGGTGAACACACTGATTACAGTTGATTTCCTCATCTCCAAAAGAATTTCCTCATGTGTCAAGCCAGATTGTTGCAAGTCTTTATAGAGATCGGATTTCCTGATCGCATCTTGCAATGCATTGGGATATTTATGCCATGGATCGGTTTTACCCCAGTGTTTATAAAACCGATCCTGCAACAAGGTCATCTGCTTTGTTGTAGCTTCTTCTGCATATTGCTGTAATCTTGAATCAATCGTAGTATAAATTTTTAATCCATCCGTGTAAAGATTAAACGGTTCACCTTTTTCATTGGTGTGATCGCGACACCAGGCCAGTAATTCGCTCCGAATGTATTCACGAAAGTAGGGCGCTAATCCGGAATGATGTGTAATCTTATTATACGTTAATGTCAACGGTAACGCCTGTAGCGAATCTGCAGTTGATGATTTTAGTTTACCATATTTTTCCATTTGCGATAACACCAAATTTCTTCGTCCCTTCGATCGCTCTGGAAAAAGGCGGGGATTATAGGAATGAGTTGCTTTCAACATTCCAATTAACACAGCGCCCTGATCAGCGGAAAGATCTTTTGTTGGTAGGGTAAAGAATCGTTGTGCCGCTGATTCGATTCCAAATGTATTTTCTCCAAACGGAACGGTGTTGAGGTAGAGAGCCAGCAAGGTATTTTTATCATAGACTTTCTCCAATCGTGACGCCACCACGATCTCGCGCATCTTATTAATGAGGAGGGAAAACATCCAATAATTCTTTCGTGGATATAAATTCTTCACCAGTTGTTGTGTCAATGTACTTCCGCCACCCGAAGCATCATTTTGAAGCAAAAGGCTTTTGAACAACACACGGCCAAGACTTCGATAGTCGATTCCGCTGTGTTGGTAGAAGCGAATATCTTCTGTTGCCAGCAGGGCGTCCACAACATGTGATGGAATCTGATCGAAGCGAACATCAGATCGCTCCTGAATAAAGTATCGCCCCAGCAATACGCTATCGGCACTAAATACTTCTGAAGCAACCGGATTTTCCACCAACCTTAGTTCTTTACGGTTGGGAAGGTTGCCAAGTGCGCCACTCCACACAAGAAGAAATAAGAAAAGAATGCCACTCATGATCGCGCCCCCAACGATACCGCACACTACGAATAGTTTGTTAATCCGCGGTTGTCGACTAAAAAAAATCAGAAACCTTTGAATGCGTGCAATTACTTGACTGAAAAGTTTTTGGATCATGCGATGTTAAGCCGTACTACAACGCAAGTTCGATCAAAAAATTTCAAAACGGAATTATATGGCCAAT
>JANOUH010000329.1:0-4902 GCA_031416795.1 Cytophagales bacterium
TTCTTCCCGAACAACGCAGTCGAATACTTTATTTCCTATTACGATTATTATCAGCCCGAGGCCTTTATCCCTTCTTCTAATCTTTACATAGAAAAGGACCTTTCCATCAATCAGGAAATTGAAAAGCTAAGGCTTAGTGCTACATCATCATTGCTTACTGGAAGGCGCGATGTCATTGTGGTTGCATCCGTGTCATGTATTTATGGTATTGGTAATCCAGAGGAGTTCGGCAAAAACAAAATTCAACTGACGGTAGGAGAATTTATACCCAGAAACAAACTGCTCTTTGCTCTAGTCGATGTTTTATATCAGCGCACCGAAGGTGACTTTAAACGAGGTAGCTTTCGTGTAAAGGGAGACACCGTAGATATTTTTCTAGCGTATGCAGATTATGCCGTGCGTGTCTATTTCTTTGGTGATGAAATTGAGGCTCTTCAATTGATCGATCCAGTAACAGGAAAAAAAATATCTGATGAAAAAACATCTGTCATCTTTCCTGCTAACTTATTTGTAACTGGTAAAGACATGCTGCACCAAGCCATTCGCGAAATTCAGGATGACATGGTATTGCAGGTGGATATGTTTGAAGGAGAAAGAAAGCACCTCGAGGCTAAGCGATTGAAAGAACGAACAGAGTTCGATCTCGAAATGATGCGCGAGTTGGGGTATTGCAGTGGTGTTGAAAATTACTCACGTTATTTCGATCGAAGAATAGCTGGAGCGCGACCATTCTGCTTAATCGATTATTTTCCGGACGATTTTTTAATGGTCATTGATGAAAGTCACGTTACCGTGCCACAAGTGCGGGCCATGTGGGGAGGGGACCGATCCAGAAAAGTAAATCTTGTCGATTACGGATTTCGGTTACCTTCTGCGTTGGATAATCGTCCATTAACTTTTAATGAATTTGAATCCATATTAAATCAAGTTATTTATGTAAGCGCCACCCCTTCTGAATATGAATTAAGAAAGTCGGAAGGTGTAGTCGTAGAACAGCTTATTCGCCCCACGGGTCTGCTTGATCCATTAATTGATGTGCGACCAAGTAAAAATCAGATTGACGATTTATTGGAAGAAATTGATGAACGCGTGAAAAAGAAAGAACGTGTGTTGGTCACTACGCTTACCAAGAGAATGGCCGAAGAGCTTACTAAATTTCTGGAGCGCGCATCGGTAAAGTGTCGTTACATCCATTCCGAAGTTGCCACACTGGATCGTGTAGAGATATTGCGTGAATTACGTCTTGGAGTTTTTGATGTCTTAGTTGGTGTTAACCTATTAAGAGAAGGCCTTGATTTACCAGAGGTTTCCCTGGTGGCCATTCTGGATGCCGATAAAGAGGGCTTCTTGCGCAATCAAAGATCTCTTGTGCAAACCATAGGAAGAGCAGCACGTAATGAAAATGGCAGGGTGATTATGTATGCCGATAAGGTTACTGAATCCATGCAGTTAGCTATAGAAGAAACCGATCGTAGAAGGAAAATTCAAATCGACTATAATCTGAAGCACGGCATCACCCCAACAACCATTATCCGATCTAAAGATTCTATCATGGAGCTAACCGACTCAAAGAAATCAGTGAAGCGATATTACATTGAAGACGAAGAAAAAACATTGGCGGCAGATCCGGTTGTAGCTTACTTGTCTTTAGAGGAGCTTAAGAAAATGTCGGAACGCACGCGCAAAGCCATGGAGAAAGCCGCGAAGGAACTTGAGTTTATGGAAGCGGCCCGCTTGCGAGACGAGTATCTGGCGATCGAGAAATTAATAACTGAAAAGAAATCATAGAAATTGAAAATATGAATACGCTTAAAAATATTATTTCTCTCTTCATCATACTCATCGTATTCACGCTCCCCTCCTTCGCGCAAAGCAACAATGATATTATGGTGAGTGGCAGTTTGGATTTGATTAAAACCGATTACAGTAGTTTTCTTGACAAAGGACAAATTGGATTGGAAGGCAATTATTTTGTGGTGCGGCATTTCGCAGTCGGTGCCGGTGTTGAACTGTGGACGAAACAAAAGAGCTCCTTCGTGATGGGCATGCGATGGTATCCTCATGATCATGTATTTGTTCGTCTTCGAGGATTGATTGGCGCCAATGATGTTTCCATTGGAGGCGGATGGGCAAAACCAATCAACGATGCGTGGCGCTTTGAAGCAATCGGAGATTTTTATGTTGCTGACACTGAGTTTGCCATTCGTGCAGGCTTGAGCTATGTAATAAAAAGTAAGTGAATATGAAATCCCCCAACCCGAAGGTAAGTCAGTTTGTTGCACAGTTCTCCACCATGTATGATGGACAACCCTGGTATGGTGATTCGATTTGTCAGATCCTGGAAAACATTACGCCAGCCAGAGCATATTGGCGACCTACTGATGGTTCTCACTCTATTGCTCAGATTACTTCACACATGATTTATTGGAGACAATCATTAATCAAAAGATTGAATGGTGATCTTGAATACAAACCCTCTATGAAAAGTGAGGAGAATTGGAAATCAAACGAACAGTTGAAAAAAATGGGCTGGAAGTCACTGATGAATTCACTTGCGGAATCTCAAGCGCAGTTGCTCACACTGTTGGCAAAACAAAAAGACTCGATCTTAAAAAAGAAGTATTCTGATAAAGCAACCTTTCAGGATTTGATTAACGGCATCCTTCAACATGATCTGTACCACACCGGTCAGATTGCTTACCTGAAAAGTATTTATCGAACTAAGAAAGAATAAAAAAAAGGCTCTGATTAATCGGAGCCTTCTCGTTAAGAATTCTATAAAAGTTTTTTAAGCAAATCTCTTCGCTACTTCATTCCAGTTAACCACATTCCAGAATGCAGCACAATAATCTGGTCTGCGGTTTTGATAATTCAGGTAATAGGCGTGTTCCCATACATCCAAAGCTAAAATGGGTGTTCCTTTAACTTCAGCAATGTCCATGAGAGGGTTATCCTGATTTGGTGTAGATGAAATGGTCAATTTACCCGAAGCATCTTTTGTTAACCAGGCCCAGCCCGATCCAAAACGACCAACACCCGCAGCGTTAAATTTTGTTTTAAACTCTTCAAAGCTACCAAATGCGGCATTGATTGCATCAGCTAAAGCGCCTGTTGGTGCACCTCCTGCGTTTGGAGCCATCAGCGTCCAGAATAAACTGTGATTGTAGTGGCCACCACCATTGTTGCGAACTGCTACGGGGTATTTTGAGATGTCCTTACAAATCTCCTCAATGCTGAGAGCTTCTTCAGGCTTGCCTGCTACAGCATTGTTTAAGTTGGTTACGTAAGCGTTATGATGCTTGCCATGATGAATTTCCATAGTGCGTGCATCAATATGTGGCTCTAATGCATTAAAAGCATAAGGAAGTGCCGGAAGTGTAAATGCCATAATGATAAAATTTAATTGTTTTTAAGAGATTCAAATATAATAACTTACCAATGTCAGTAAAAGTTTTTACAGTGAGCATAAAAATCGTTACAATTTACGTGCCTTGTATCCTTCTTTAACAAGAATGCCAACCACCTTTTCACGCACATCTCCCTGAATCAATATCTCCCCTTGCTTGCTGGAACCACCCACCCCACACTTAACCTTCAATAATTTAGTCAGCGTTTCCAAATCTTCGGATGTGCCGATAAAGCCCGTGATCAGGGTAACCTGCTTACCTGCCCGCCCACTCTTATCCAGTAATACTCGAAGATTCTGTTGAGCCGCTGGCAACGTTTTCATCTCATCCTGATTCAAATGGGTATAATTATACTCATCGTTTGTAGAGTACACTACACCTTCACGGGTTTTCCAATCATTTTTCTTGCTCATATCAAAGGAGGTGAATGCGTAAAAAAAGTAATGATAACAAGGACAAAAAGAAATTTACAACCCCCAAATTAAATCTGAACTCTACTCCTTTCCAATAAAATGTGCCTAACATAGAGGTGATTAGCATAACTAAAGGACAAAAAATAAAATTTCCATAAAGCGCCACTGGAATTTTTGCTTTAAAGTGAGTTCTTTCATTTTCTATTGTTATAGGAATACCAAATATAGAAGAGCGATAAATGAATATTTTCGCTACCCTCACAAACTCTTGTGCATCTTTTCTACTCAAGCTTAATGTTACCCCATCGTTGAGATTCAATTGCATTGAACCAGCGCCACGTGCTTCTTTGCCAAAAGAAGTGGATTCCACCTGACGCTCCGTTCTATCTTTAGGCAAGGAAAAATCCAGGGCGATCAAAACCGCAAAGACCAACGTTGTACGCGAAATGAAAAGAGCATATTTCAAGTAATCATTCATTACTTCCAGTAACTCCTGTCTTTTGGATTTGCGGGAATAAGAACCAGGTGGGCGTGGTTTATACCTTGGATCGCGATGCGGCTTCGTATAGGCAGGGGCAGATGGAGAAACCCCTCTCAATAACAAATCGTACGCTGTCTTCTTTTCGCTGTCGCCCAGTGTTTCATAAGCTTCATTTATTTCTTTAAAAATAGTTTCTGCCTGATCTGATTGGTTTTTGTCAGGGTGAAATTGCAATGCTAACTGGCGATATGCCCGCTTGATTTCAGACTCGTTAGCGTAAATAGTTAATCCTAATATGAAATAGTAATTCTTCAATCGCAGGAAATAAAAGAAGATAAAGATAAAAAATAAAGCCCTCCGGAAAACCGGAAGGCTTATAAACCAAGGTTATTAGTCGAGTCACCCAAGGGAGTTTCACCCTCAGGTTCTCACGGAACCGTGCTTGAGAGTCTCCCCTCACACGGCTCTTCCTGTTTAATCACAAATGTATTTCTACATCATGGATATACCAATCATCTTGGCTGTGATCTCGTTTCAAATTAAATGATCGTCCCATTTCTGGTTGTCACTGAGCTGAAACTAAACAGGCTAAGCCCTTCGC